>NZ_JBMDWU010000327.1:0-3628 GCF_048594385.1 Micromonospora sp.
GGCTGGCCGCCGGCGACGGCACCCCGACGACAGCCGGGGCACTCGTGCAGGGCATGCTGTCCGGGGCCGTGGTCGGCGTGCTGTTCCTCGCCGTCGCCTGGCTGGTGGACCGGCGGGACGTCGGGCCGCTGCTCACCGGCGTGCGACGTCGGCTGGGCGGCCGGCGAGCGGCGGGTGACCCGCAGGACGGCGTTGTGCGCGACGCCGGTGACGGGAAGGAGACCCTCTCCCCATGACCGACGCGACGTCCGCCCCCGACGCCCGGGGCACGGTGGTGCTGCTGCTCGCCTCCAGCACCGGCGGGGTGGGCCAGCACGTCCGGTCGGTGGCGCGCGGGCTCGTCGAGGCCGGCCAACCGGTGCTGGTCTGCGGCCCGGCCGCCACCGCCGAACAGTTCGACTTCACCGCCACCGGGGCCCGCTTCACCCCGGTGGAGATCTCGGCCAACCCGACGCCCGCCGACGCCCGCGCGGTCACCGCGCTGCGTCGGGCGCTGGCCGGTGAGCCCGTGCGGGTGGTGCACGCCCACGGGCTGCGCGCCGGGCTGGTCGCCGCGCTCGCCCGGCCCGCAGCGCCGCTCGTGGTCACCTGGCACAACGCGGTGCTCGCCGGCGGGCTGCGCGGGCGGCTGTCCCGGCTCGCCGAGCGGGTCGTCGCCCGGTCCGCCCGGGTCGCCCTGGGCGCCTCCACCGACCTGGTGCAGCGGGCCGCCGCGTTGGGCGCCACCGACGCCCGGCTCGCCCCGGTCGCCGCCCCGGCCCTGCCCGCCCCGCGTCGCCGCCGCACCGCCGTACGCGCCGAGTTCGGTGTCGCCGCCGGGCAGCCGCTGGTGCTCTCCGTCGGCCGGCTGCACCCGCAGAAACGCTACGACGTGCTCGTCGACGCCGCCGCCCGGTGGCGTACCCGCACCCCGCCGCCGGTGGTGGTGATCGCCGGCAGTGGCCCCGCCTACCTGCCGTTGGCCGCCCGGATCTCCGCCGCCCGCGCCCCGGTGACGCTGCTCGGGCACCGTACCGACGTGGCGGACCTGCTCGCCGGGGCCGACCTGGCGGTGGTGACCAGCGACTGGGAGGCCCGGCAGTTGTTCGCCCAGGAGGCGCTGCGTGCCGGCGTACCGCTGGTGGCGACCGCCGTCGGTGGGCTGCCCGAGCTGGTCGGCGACGGTGCGCTGCTGGTGCCGCCCGGCGACGTCGACGCGGTCGACGCGGCCGTCCGGTCGCTGCTGGACGACCCGAGTCTGCGCGGCGACCTGGCGAAGCGGGGCGCCACCCGGGCCGCCACCTGGCCCACCGAGGCCGACACCGTCGCCGCGCTGCGTGCCCTCTACACCGAGCTGGACGCCGACCCGGCCGGCCGCGCCGGGGCGTCCGCCCCCGGCACCGACACCCCCTCGACGGGACGCGCCTGATGCTGCGCCGATTCACCCCGGTCCTGCTCACCCTGGTCGTGGTGGCGCTCGGGGTCACCGCCCTGGCCGCCCGCCCCGACAGCAGCCCACCCCGGCGCAGCGCCGACTACGTGGTGCTGGCCGGGGTGGCGGGGCTGCGCTGGTCGGATGTCGACCCGCAGAGCACCCCGACGCTGTGGCGGATGGCCCAGCAGGGTTCCATCGGTTCGCTGTCGACCCGTTCCGCGCACCGCCCGACGTGCCCGGTGGACGGCTGGCTCACCCTCGGCGCGGGCAGCTACGCCGGCTGGAACGGCAGCCGTCAGCCGGGCGGGTGCCCGCCGGCGGCGGTGACGGTGGAGCAGCCCGACGGGATCGGTGCGAACCTGCCCGACCAGGAGCGGGTGGTCGCCTACAACGCCGACCGGCAGCCGTGGGGCACGGTGCCCGGTTCGCTGTCGGAGTCGGTGCGCTGCTCGGTGGCGGTCGGCCCCGGTGCCGCCGTCGCCGCCGCCCGGCCCTTCGGCCGCGTCGACCGGTACGCCCCGGCGCTGCCGGCCGACCCGGCCGGGCTGCTCGGTTCGTGTGTGCTGAGCATCGTCGACCTGGGCACGGTCAGCGGCACCGACCCGGCCGACCGGCGGGCCGACGCCCGGCGGGCCGACGAGGCGTTGGCGAAGGTGCTCGCGGCCCGACCGCAACGGTCGCTGGTGCTGGTCGCCGGGGTGTCCGACACGGAGGCGCCGGCCCGGCTGCACGTGGTCGTCGCCGACGGCCCGGGGTGGGAGAACGGCTGGCTGACCTCCGCCAGCACCGGCCGCGAGGGCTACCTGCAACTGGTCGACCTGGCGCCGACGGCGTTGACGGCGCTGGGCCGGCCGCTGCCCGAGCGGCTGTTCCTGGGCCGCCCGGCGGTGAAGGTCGACGGTCGCCCGGACGACCTGGCCAGTGCCATCGCCGCGCCGGCCGACGCCGACCGGGAGGCCGCCGCCCAGCGGGCCGTGGCCGGCTGGTTCTTCGGGCTGCTCGCCGCCGCCCAGATCATCCTCGCTGTCGCGGTGCTGCCGTTGCTGCGTCGGGCGCGGCGGCTGGCCGGCCCGCACAGCCCGCCACCGGTGTCGCCGCGGATCGTGGCGGCCGTGGAGCTGCTGCTGATCGCGGCCGCGTTGGCGGTGCCCGCGGCGTTGCTCGCCGACGCGGTGCCGTGGTGGCGGGGCGACCACGCGGGGGCGTACTTCGCGGTGGTGACGGTCGCGTTGATCGTCGGCGCGACGGCCCTGGTCCGGTTCACCCCCGGCCACGACCGCACCCTCGGCCCGCTCGGCGCGGTCGCCGGCCTGGCCACCCTGGTGGTCGGCGCGGACGTGCTCAGCGGGGCCCGGTTGCAGCTCAACGGGGTGGTGGGCTACTCGGCACTGGAGGGGGGCCGGTTCTCCGGCCTCGGCACCGTGGGTCTGGGGGTGTTCCTCGCCGGTTCGCTGCTCAGCGCCGGCTGGCTGGCGCAGCGGGTCCGCCGGCAGTGGCGGCCGATGGTGGTGGTGGCGGTCGGCGGGCTGGCCGTGGTGGTGGTCGGCAGCCCCTACCTGGGGGCCGACTCGATCGGGGCGATCGCGTTGACCGCCGGGGTGGCGGTGGCCGCCGCGATCAGCACGGGTGGCTGGCTGACGGTCAGCCGGTTGGTCTGGGCGACCATGGCGGGGTTGGCGTTGACCATCGGGTTCGCGGTGGTGGACCTGCGGCGGCCGGTGGAGGAGCGGGGGGCGTTGGGTCGGTTCCTGACCGCCCTGGGTGAGGGCACCGGCGGGTTGACCGTGCACCGGTCCAGCACGGCCAACTTCCAGACGCTGGTGAACAGTCCGTTGACGGTGCTGGCGGTGGTCGGTGTGCTGCTGGTGTGGTTCGCGCTGCTGCAACCCTGGGGTGGGTTGATGCGGCTGTTCGGCATCTACCCGGCGATCCGGGCGGCGTTGGCCGGCACGGCTCTGGCCGCGGTGATCGCCGGGCTGCTCGGTGGTGCCGCGCTGGATGTGGCCGGGGCGGCCGCGGCGCTGGTGGTGCCGATGGCGGCGCTGGCCTCGCTGCGGGTGCTGGACCACTCCACCGACCGTACCCAGCCGGGCGCCGGGCATCCGCGTCCGGACGGCCCGTCCGGTGGCCCGCCCGGCGGGAGCCCCACCGGCGGCCGACCCGACGACGACGGTGGGGCGGCCCACGCGGGCGACGGCACCGGCACCGCGGCGG
>NZ_JBMDWU010000328.1:0-4447 GCF_048594385.1 Micromonospora sp.
GCCCGGATTGGCCGTTCTTGACAGGATGAACAGCAGGTCGGAGAGGCGGTTGAGATACTTTGCCGGAAGGGAGCTGGTGCGATCCGGATCGTGGGCGACCAGGGCCCAGGCCGCCCGTTCGGCGCGCCGGGCGATCGTCCGAGCCACGTGCAGCAGCGCCGCGCCAGCGGTGCCGCCGGGGAGGATGAAGGAGTCGAGCTTGCCCAGTCGCCCGTTGTACTCGTCGCACCAGCCTTCGAGGCGTTCGACGTACTCCTCGGTGACCCGCAGCGGCGGGTACGCCGGGTCCGGCTCGACGGGGGTGGCCAGGTCGGCGCCGACGTCGAACATGTCGTTCTGGATCGACTCCAGCACGGCCCGCAGCTCGTCGTCGAGCTGCCCCAGGGCGAGCGCCACGCCGAGCGCGGCGTTGCACTCGTCGACATCCGCGTACGCGGCGATCCGGGGATCGGTCTTCGGCACCTGCTCGTTGTTGCTCAGCCTGGTCATGCCGGCGTCGCCGGCCTTGGTGTAGATGCGCGTGAGGTGGACGGCCATGACGCACAGCCTACGGATACCGGACCTGACGATCCCGGCACGGCCCACCGCGGCCGGTTGGCAGGTGGAGGCGGGGCCGGGTGATCCGGCCGTCGACGCGGTCGACGTCATCCGGGTCGGCGGCGACGCCCGGCTGGCCGGCACGGTGCACGTCGTCGGGGCGAAGAACTCGGCGTTGAAGCTGATGGCGGCGGCGCTGCTGGCCCCGGGGCGTACGGTGATCACGAACGTGCCCCGGATCACCGACATCGCCATCATGGGCGAGGTGCTGCGCCGGCTCGGCTGCGCGGTGCACTTCGCGGCGGACGACCCGGTGGACCCGATGGTCGCCTACGACGGGCAGACCCGCTCCCGGTCGGTCGTCATCGACGTGCCCGAGCAGCCCGGCGCGGACGCCGACTACGACCTGGTGCGTCGGCTGCGGGCGTCGATCTGCGTGTTGGGTCCGCTGCTGGCCCGCCGGGGGTACGTGCGGGTGGCCCACCCGGGCGGGGACGCGATCGGCTCCCGGGGCCTGGACATGCACATCGCCGGGCTGGCCCGGATGGGCGCGGAGGTCTCCGGCGAGCACGGCTTCGTCATCGCCGCCGCCCCGGACGGGCTGCGGGGCGCCGAGATCGTGCTGGACTTCCCCAGCGTGGGCGCCACCGAGAACCTGGTGATGGCGGCGGTGCTGGCCCGGGGCGTGACGACGATCGACAACGCGGCCCGGGAACCGGAGATCGTCGACCTCTGCACGATGCTCAACCGGATGGGCGCCCGGATCTCCGGCTGCGGCAGCTCCACGCTGCGTATCGCCGGGGTGCCCGCGCTGCGCCCGGTGCGGCACGCCACGGTGGGGGACCGGATCGTCGCCGGGACGTGGGCGTTCGGCGCGGCGATGACCCGGGGGGACGTGACGGTCACCGGGATCGACCCGGCCTACCTGGAGGTCGCGCTGGACAAGTTGGTGTCGGCCGGCGCGCTGGTGGAGACCCGGGGCGACGCCTTCCGGGTCCGCGCCGACGACCGCCCCGCCGCCGTGGACGTGGTGACGCTGCCGTACCCGGGGTTCGCCACCGACCTGCTGCCGATGGCGATCGGCCTGGCGGCGGTCAGCGAGGGGGCGTCACTGATCACCGAGAACATCTTCGACGGCCGGTTCATGTTCGCCAACGAGATGGTGCGGCTCGGCGCCGACATCAAGACCGACGGGCACCACGCCGTGGTCCGGGGCCGGGACCGGCTCTCCGGCGCCCCGGTCCGGGCCACCGACATCCGGGCCGGTGCCGGGCTGATCATCGCGGGGCTCTGCGCGGACGGCGTCACCGAGGTCTCCCACGTGCACCACGTGGACCGGGGCTACCCGGACTTCGTGGCCGACCTGCGGGCGCTCGGTGTGGAGGTGGAACGGGGCACCGCCCCGGAGACCCCCGAGCTGACCATCTGACCCGCCCGCCGCCGCCCCCGGCCGCCCGCCGCCGGTCCGGCCGTCCGGGGCTTAGCGGTCGTTCAGGCTCGCCGACTAGGGTGCTGGCAGACACTCAATCTCTAGGCGAGGGAGAAGCAGATGGCGGGTCGACTCGCGGTCGTCGGGGCCGGGCTGATGGGTTCCGGCATCGCCCAGGTGGCGGCGCAGGCGGGCTGGCAGGTGACGCTGCGCGACATCGACGACGCGGCCACGACGCGCGGTGTGGACGGCATCCGCAGGTCGCTGACGAAGTTCGCCGAGAAGGGCAGGATCGAGGCGTCCGACGTCGAGGCCACGCTGGGCCGGATCACCCCGACCACCGAGCTGGAGGCGGCGGCCGACGCGGACATCGTGGTCGAGGCGGTCTTCGAGAAGATCGAGATCAAGCACGAGGTGTTCCGCGCGCTGGACAAGATCTGCAAGGCGGACGCGGTGCTGGCGACCAACACGTCGGCCATCCCGGTGACCCAGATCGCCACCGCCACGCAGCGCCCGGAGTCGGTCGTCGGCACCCACTTCTTCTCCCCGGTACCGATGATGAAGCTGTGCGAGCTGGTGCGCGGCTACAAGACCAGCGACGCGACCCTGACCACCGCCAGGGCGTTCGCCGAGGAGATCGGCAAGACCGTGGTGGTGGTCAACCGGGACATCGCCGGTTTCGTCACCACCCGGCTGATCTGCGCGCTGGCCATGGAGGCGGTCAAGCTGGTCGAGTCCGGGGTGATGTCGGCCGAGGACCTGGACACCGCCTGCAAGCTGGGCTTCGGTCACGCGATGGGTCCGCTGGCCACGGTCGACCTGACCGGCGTGGACGTCCTGCTGAACGCCACGAGGAACATCTACACCGACACGGCCGACGAGAAGTTCTTCCCGCCGGAGCTGCTCCAGCGGATGGCCACCGCCGGTGACCTGGGCCGCAAGACCGGCCAGGGCTTCTACTCGTACTGAGCGCCGGCCCCGGCCCCGGCCAGCAACGTCGCCGATACTGCGGTGTCCCCCTCAGCGGACACCGCAGTATCGGCACAACCGCGTCGACCGCGCCCGGCGGTCAGCCGTCGCGCTTGGTGGTCCAGCGGAAGGTGGTCAGGCAGAGGGCCAGGCCGATCAGGCACCACAGGGCGAGGACCAGGGCGACCCGGCCCAGCTCGAAGGAGCCGCCGGGTTCCTGCGCGCCGAAGCTCTCCGGCAGGAAGACCGCGCGCAGGCCCTGGCACATCCACTTCAGCGGGAAGAACGCCGCCACCTGCTGCATCCAGGTGGGCAGGTCGGTGAAGACGAAGAACACCCCGGAGATGAACTGGAGCACCAGGGAGACCGGGGTGACCACGGCGGAGCCGCTGCGTGCGGTGCGGGCCAGCGACGAGATGGCGATCCCGCACAGGGTGCAGGCGGTCACCCCGAGCACGGCGACCCAGCCGAAGGTGAACCACTTGGCGGCGGTGGCCGGCAGGTCGAGGTCGAACAGCGCCACGGCGACCGCCAGCAGCAGCGCGGTCTCGGCGATGCCGATCGCCACCACCATGATCACTTTGCCGGCGAACCAGACCCACTTCGGCATCGGGGTGCCCCGGTAGCGCTTGAGCACGCCCCGGTCCCGCTCGATCGGGATCCAGATGCCGAGGTTCTGGAAGCTCACCGTCATCAGCCCGGTCGCGATCATGCCGGTGATGAAGTACTGGGTGAACTTCACCCCGCCACCGATCGTCCCGTCGAAGATCGACGCGAAGATCAGGATCATGATGATCGGGAAGCCCATCGTGAACACGACGGACTCCCGGCTGCGCAGGAACTGGGTGATCTCCAGCCGGCCCTGGCGCAGGGCGAGCGCGCCCGGCCCGACCCGCCGGCGGCCGGTGGTGGCGGGCGGGGTCGCCGGCTTCGTGGTGGTGGTCATCAGTGTCCGATCATGCTCAGGTAGACGTCTTCCAGGGTCGGCCGGGTCACCGTGAGACCGGGCACCTCGCCGCCGAAACGCGCGGCCAGCTCCGCCACCAGCGCCGTCGGCGTCGCGCTCTGCGCGCTCTCCGACGTGCCCTCCGGGGTACGCCAGGAGACCGTGGCCAGCGCGTCCTGCCGGTTGCCCAGCTCGGCGGGTACGGCGACCTCGACCAGCCGGCCGCCGGCGATGACGCCCACCCGGTCGGCGAGCGCCTCGGCCTCGTCCAGGTAGTGCGTGGTGAGCACGATGGTGGTGCCGGCCGCGGAGAGGTCCCGGATCAGTTCCCAGAACTCGCGGCGGGCCTCCGGGTCGAAACCGGTGGTCGGCTCGTCGAGGAAGAGCAGCTCGGGACGGCCGACGATGCCGAGGGCCACGTCGACCCGGCGACGCTGGCCGCCGGAGAGCGTACGGATCTTGCTGTTGCGCTTCTCGCCGAGGCCGACCAGCTCGATCACCTCGTCGGCCTTGCGCGCCTCGGGATAGAAGCCGGCGATGTGCCGGACCATCTCGTGCACGGTCAG
>NZ_JBMDWU010000329.1:0-6929 GCF_048594385.1 Micromonospora sp.
CGATGGCCAGCGCCGTGCCACCGTTCGACCCGGCCACGGTGGGGGCCGGGGCGGGGCGTGGGGCGACGGCGGGCGTCGGGGCCGGAGCCGCAGCGGGGGCGGCGGCGGGCAGCGACCGGGGGGCCGGGGCGGGGGTCGGCGTGGGTGCCGGGCCGGCGTACCCCTCGACCCGGTACGTCCCGGTGGGCTCCCCGGCCGGCCGGCCGCCTCCGTCACCGGGGTCACCGAGGAAGGCGAGCAACACGTCCCGCTGGGTGGCGATCATCTCCCGCGTCGTGCGCAGGTACTCGCTGAGCAGCTCGCCCCGGATGTCCCGGACGGCGGCCGGCGCGGGCTCGTCGACGGTCCGGACGTCCCGGACGGTCGACGGTGCGGGGCCGCTGACGGTGCCGGTGGCGGCGCCGGGGGTGGTGGCGGTGCCATTGGCAGGGGTCATCGACAACTCCTTGATCCGTCGGGGAGGGGTCATACCACCGGGAAGGCAGTTGCCGTGCTGGTCCCGGACGAGTTGGCCGTCGACCGTCCAGAGCGGACGACGGTTCGGTGCGGTGGTGGTGGCGCCGTCCGCGACCCGGCCGTGGAACAGCCAGTCGGTGCGGACCGGGGTGCCGGCGCAGGCGAGTTCGGCCACCGAGATCAGGAACCCGCGCAGGCCGTCGGCCGGGCCGCGTTCGCAGGCGAGCGTCTGGTGCGGCCGGTCGCCGAGCACCCCCGGCACCATCCGGCTGAGCACCAGGGCGGGGGCGACCTCGACGAAGAGGCGGGCGCCGGCGGCGTACATCGCCTCGATCTGCTCGACGAAGCGCACCGGCGCGCCGATCTGCTCGGCGAGGTGGTGGCGGACCTGGCCGGCGTCGCCGGAGTACGGGGCGGCGGTCAGGTTCGACCAGACCGGGATGCGCGGCTCGGTGATCGACCGGGCGGCGAGCACCTCGGCGAAGGTCTCCACCGCACCGGCCACCACCGGACTGTGGAAGGCGCAGGCCACCGGGATGGCGCGGGCCGACAGGCCGGCCTCCTTGAGCGCGACCACCGCCGACTGCACCTTCGCCGTCGGGCCGGAGACCACCACCTGCTGCGGGGCGTTCCGGTTGGCCAGCACCACCTCGCTGGTCAGGCCGGCCCCGGCGAGCACCTGGGCGACCTGCTCGGCGCTGGCGGCGACCGCCGCCATGGTGCCCGGGTCCTCGCCGCAGGCGTCGAGGATGGCCGCCGCCCGCTGCCGGCTCAGGTCGAGCAGGGTGGCCGCGTCGAACGCCCCGGCGACGCAGAGACCGACGAGTTCACCGTAGCTGTGACCGGCGGTCATGTCGGGTCGGACGCCGAGGCGGCGCAGCAGGTGGTCCACGGCGAGGCCACCGATGCCGAGCACCGGCTGGGCGGTACGGGTGTCGCGGACCCGGTCCTCCTGGGCGCGCCGGGAGTCCGGGTCGAACGCGGCCGGCGGGAAGAGCAGCTCCGCGGCGGGCTTGTCGAGTTCGAGGTAGTGCCGCAGCTCGGGGAAGGTGACGAAGAGTTCCCCGAGGGCGCCGGGGCGTTGGCTGCCCTGGCCGGGGAAGAGGAACGCCACCTGGCCGGGTCCGACCGGGTCGACCCCGGTCGGCTGGACCAGGCCCCGGGCCGGGTCGTGTTCGCCGGCCAGCGCCCGGTGCAGCAGGGTCTCCAGTTCGGCCAGGTCGCGGGCGACCACCGCGACCTGGGTCGTCCCGGGCCGGTTGGCGGCCTTGGCGGCGACCGACGCGGCCAGCTCGGCCAGCCGTCCCGGCCGGTTGCCGGTCCCGTCGGCGGCCAGGTTCTCCAGCAGCTGCCGGACGCCCTGGTGGGCGGCGGCCCGGTCGGTGCCCCGGAAGCAGAACAGCTCGGCCGGCCAGATCCGCTGCGCGTGCCGCGGCTCCGGCGCGTTGGCGTGGGCGCTGAGCACGACGTGGAAGTTGGTGCCGCCGAAGCCGAACGCGCTGACCCCGGCGATCCGCTCGGCGGCCGGCACGGGCCACGGGCGGGCCTCGGTGAAGAACGCGAACGGGCTCTGCTGCGGGTGCCAGGCCGGGTTGGGCCGTTCCAGGTGGATGGTGGGTGGGCGGATGCCGTGGTAGAGGGCGAGCGTCGCCTTGATCAGGCCGGCCAGCCCGGCGGCGCACTTGGTGTGCCCGATCTGGGACTTCACCGAGCCGAGCGCGCAGCTGCCCGGTTCGGCGCCGGCCTCGACGAACATCCGGGTCAGCGTCTCCAGTTCGGTGCGGTCGCCGACCACGGTGCCGGTGCCGTGCGCCTCCACCAGCCCGACCTCGCGGGGGGAGATGCCGGTGCGGTGGTAGGCCCGGTCCAGGGCCCGCCGCTGCCCGTCGGGGCGCGGCGCGGTCAGGCCGAGGGCCCGCCCGTCGCTGGCCCCGCCGAGCCCCTTGATCACGCCGTAGATCCGGTCACCGTCGCGTTCGGCGTCGGCCAGCCGCTTGAGTACGACGCACGCGACACCCTCGCCGAGGGCGATCCCGTCACCGGTGCTGTCGAAGGGGCGGGACCGGCCGGTGGGGGACAGCGCGTGCGCCGAGGTGAACATCAGGTAGTCGTTGACCCCGTTGTGCAGGTCGGCGCCGCCGCAGATCATCAGGTCGCTGTCGCCGGCGACCAGTTCCTTGCAGGCGGCGTCCATCGCGGCCAGCGACGAGGCGCAGGCCGCGTCGATGGTGTAGTTCGGTCCGCCCAGGTCGAGCCGGTTGGCGACCCGGCCGGCGATCACGTTGGCCAGCACGCCGGGGAAGCTGTCCTCGGTGACCGTGGGCAGCAGCTCCTGCATCTGCTCGGGCACCTCACCGAGGTACGCCGGGAGCATGGTGCGCAGGGTTTGCGCGTGGCCCATGTCGCTGCCGGCCTCCGCGCCGAAGACCACGCCGGTGCGGGCGTGGTCCGCGCCGGGTGCGTCGTACGGGTAGCCGGCGTCGACCAGCGCCCGGTGGGAGACCTCCAGGGCGAGCAACTGGGTCGGGTCGATGCTGCTCAATGCGGCCGGGGGGATGCCGTAGCCGATGGCGTCGAACGGGACCGGCTCGATGAACCCGCCCCACTTGGAGACGCTGATCCGGCCGGTCTGTCCCGGCCCGACCTCGGGGGCGTAGTAGTGCTCGGTGTCCCAGCGTTGCGCCGGGACCTCGGTGACGGTGTCGACGCCGCTGAGCACGGTGCGCCAGAAGCTGTCCAGGTCGGGGGAGCCGGGCAGCATGCAGGCCATCCCGACGATGGCGATGTCCAGCGGCGCGGGCGGTTCCTCGATCTCGACGGCCGGCGGTGTGAGTCGGGCCCGCAGCGCGTCGAGCCGGTCGGCGTGGAAGCCGCGTACCGCGGTGGTGACGTCGTCGTGCAGCTCGGCGACGGTGGTGGCACGGTCGCGCAGCACGGCCACCTGGCCGGCCATGAACAGCCCCTCGCTTGCCTGGACGCCCTCGTCGACGGTCTCGACGACGTCGCCGGAGCGGCGCAGGCCCTTGCTGGCGATCCGCAGCCGGCCGACGTTGAGCAGCTCCAGCTGCTCCCACACCTCGCGGTTCTCCGCCCCGGCACCCTCCAGTTGGGTGCGCAGCTGGTGGAAGTCGTCGACGAACGGGGTGTGCAGGCAGCGGGTGGCGTGCCCGGGAGCGGTCTCCAGCAGCGCCGTGTGCTCGGCGGTGAGCGCCTCACGCTGGAACAACGGCTGGACCGCGCCGTGGGTCACGGCCTCGGCGGTGAACAGGTAGGCGGTGCCCATCAGCACGCCGATCCGGGCACCCCGGCGGGCCAGCGGGGCGGCCATCGTGGCCACCATCGCCGCCGACCGGGCGTCGTGCACCCCACCGGCGAAGAAGATCTGTAGCTGGGCGCCGGCGGCGGGATCGGTGTCGAGGTGGTCGTCGAGGACCGCCAGCTGGGCCTCCCACAGCGGGAAGCTCGCCCGGGGTCCGACGTGCCCGCCGCATTCGGCGCCCTCGAAGATGAACTTGCGCGCGCCGGAGCGCAGGAACTGGCGCAGCAGGCCGGGGGAGGGCACGTGCAGGAAGGTGCTGATCCCCTGCTCCTCCAGGGCGCGGGCCTGCGGTGGGCGGCCACCGGCGATGATCGCGCAGGCGGGCCGGATCTCCCGGATGACCTCCAGTTGGGCGGCGCGCAGCTCCTCGGGGGCGAAACCGAGCACCCCGACACCCCACGGGCGGTCGCCGAGCTGGGCGGCGGTCTCGGTGAGCATCCGGCGGCACTGGTCGGCGGAGTTGAGGGCGAGCGCGATGAACGGCAACGCGCCGCCGTCGGCGACGGCGGCGGCGAAGGAGGCCTCGTCGCTGACCCGTGTCATCGGGCCCTGGGCGACGGGCACCCGTACCCCGAGGGCCTCGGCCAGTGGGGCGTGCGGCTGGAGCAGGTCGGCGGCGTCGGGGCCGTCGACGGCGTCGAGCATCGCCGCGCGCATGCCGCGTACGGCGGTGGCGGTGTCGGGCCAGCGGTCGGCGAAGGCCGCCGCCAGCCAGCCGTCCTGGCCGACCGGGAGCAGTTCGCTGTCGCCCTGGTGCGGGCCGCCCCGGCGGATGCCGCGTACGCCGTCGCGCAGCACGGTCTCCGAGCCGTCCATCCGCCGGATGACGGCCTGCACGTCGGCCGGCAGCTCCGACTCGGGCATCAGGGCGAGCTGGGTGTCCAGCACGACGCCGGCCGCGCCACCGACCAGGCAGGCCCCGGCGGTGCGCGGGCCGATCCCGCCGGCCACCCAGACCGGCAGGTCGAGGGTGTCGTCGGCGACGAGCTGCTGGAGCAGGACGAAGGAGCTGAGCTCGCCGACCCGGCCGCCGCCCTCCATTCCGCGGGCGATCAGTCCGTGCGCGCCGGCGGCCGCCGCGGCGTGGGCCTCCGCCCGGCTGGTCACCTCCACCAGCACCCGGTGGTGCCCGGTGATCTCGGCCAGCGGCCACGGGCTCGTCGGCTCGACCACGATCAGGTCCACCCGGCCGGCGGCGGCGCGGTCCACCTCGGCGGGGCTGGCCTGGCAGCCGGCCGGGACCCGGATGCCGATCGGGGCGGACGACCAGCTCGCGGCGCGGGCGAGCGCCCGCAGCGACCAGTCGTCGCCGGTGGCCAGGTCGATGATGCCGCGTCCACCACCGGCTGCGGCGGCGGCCGTGATCCGTGGGCCGGGTTCCAGGACGCCGACGGGGTTGACGACCAGGATCAGGTCACGTGTGTACGGTGCGCTACTCATCGGGCTCCCACTTCGGTCGCGACGGATCGCGTGCTGACTAGGGGATTTGCCGGCAGTGGGCCGGCGAGCGCGTGCTGATTTGCCACAGTGAATGTCGCGCTGCGTCACAATCTAACGTCGCCTAGTTACAGCCCGGTTAAATTCGCCGATCATCGGGCGTGGGATGAAGATTTCCTACCAAGGCTACCGGATATGCCGTCGGGTTAACCAGGCACGATGTTCTTCGATGCGACCCTGCTGCCACCAGATCGTGCCATCGATGCTTGTCCGGTCATTTGCAGTTTTATTTCCAAACTGTTTTCTGGTGACCCGCGTAGTCCCTGGTAGTGGAGATCGGAGCTTCCCGTATCCCACTATGTGGAACGGGTCTTGCCATCGATTGCCGTATACATCAAAGATCCGTATCGGTATTCATGCCGTCATTACCCATAGATTAGCTATGGCATTCGTGAGGCGAGGTGGGATTGGTTTTCGATCTTTAGATTCCCTGGTGGGGCGCGGATTGATTGCCGACCGCGCATCCGTCCCACCCACCGCCGCTGACCTCGGCGGTGACCGCCGACCGGGCGACGAAGCCCTGCAGGCGTCACCGATAACGGCTCTGGGCTGGCAAAACGCCACCCCATGACGACGGTTGACGTACTCCCTTAACGAACGTTTCACGCGCTGTCCGCCGGGTGGTCGTACCCACCGGTGGCACACGCTCCGCGGGGGCGATTCCTCCGGCAGCACCGACCTCTGTACAGGCCGCGACCAGCCGGGACGGCCGTCACCGTGACGGTGGTCCGCCCCGGCCGCGCAGGCCTTCCCAATTCCCTTCCTGATCGGCGGTAATTGTGCGTAGCCTGCTTCTTCTTGCCCTTGTCGGCCTTGGTGCGCAACTGGTCGACGGCAGTCTCGGGATGGCGTACGGCGTGACATCCACCACATTGTTGCTGGCTCTCAACACGGGTGCGGCGAGCGCTTCGGCGACCGTTCACCTGGCCGAGATCGGCACCACCCTCGTCTCCGGCGCCGCCCACTGGAGGTTCGGCAACGTCGACTGGACGGTGGTCCGTCGGGTCGGCGTGCCGGGTGCCATCGGGGCGTTCGCCGGGGCGACCTTCCTGTCCAGCCTCTCGACCGCGACCGCGGCCCCGATCATGTCGCTGATCCTGCTGACCCTCGGCCTCTACGTGCTGATCCGGTTCACCGTCGCCGGCCTGCCCCGCGACCGGGTCGGCCTGCCCCTGCGCAAGCGCTTCCTCGGCCCGCTGGGGCTCGTCGCCGGCTTCGTCGACGCGACCGGGGGCGGCGGCTGGGGGCCGGTCGGCACCCCGGCGATCCTGGCCAGCGGCCGGCTGGAACCCCGCCGGGTGATCGGCTCGATCGACACCAGTGAGTTCCTGGTGGCGGTCGCCGCCAGCCTGGGCTTCCTGGTCGGCATCGGCTCGGAGAACATCAACTTCGGCTGGGTGGGCGCGCTGCTGCTCGGCGGCATGATCGCCGCGCCGATCGCCGCCTGGCTGGTGCGACTGGTCCCGCCCCGGGTGCTCGGCTCCGCCGTCGGCGGGGTCATCGTGCTGACCAACATCCGGACCCTGCTGCGCAGCGAGTGGATCGGCGCCCCGGACGCCGTCCGGTACGCCTGCTACCTGGTCGTCGTGGGGCTCTGGGTGGCGGCGGGGACCTGGTCGCGACGCCGGCACCGGGCCGACCGGCCCGCGGGGCCCGG
>NZ_JBMDWU010000033.1:0-2362 GCF_048594385.1 Micromonospora sp.
CCTCCTGCTCGGCCGCGACCCGGGCGGCCTCGGCGGCGGCGGCCGCGGCGGCGGCGGCCTGCCGGGCGGCCTCCTCCTCGGCGGCCTTGCGGGCGGCCTCCTCGGCCTCCTTGCGCAGCCGCTCCTCCTCGGCGGCCTTCAGGACGAGCCAGTCCTCGTAGGCCTGCCGCTGACCCTGCAGCTGGTTCACCGTGTTGACCGCGGCCTGGTAGGCCACCTGCTGGTTGGACAGATCGTTCTGCAGTGACGCGAGCTGCGCCTGCCCGACCTGCAACGCGTCGGCGGCGTCGGCGGCGGCCTTGTCGGCGGCCTGCTTGGCGGCGTCGGCCGCGGCCTGGGTGTCCTTGGCCTTCTGCAGGGCCTCGCGGGCGGCGGCGTCGAGGTTGGACTTGGTGACCTGGGCGCGCTGCAGGTTCCCGATGACGTCGAGCTGGCTGCCCGAGATCGACTCCAGCAGCTGGTTGCGCTGCAGCAGCTCGTCGGCGCTGCCGGCGTCCCACAGGGCGCTCATCGAGCCGAGGGTGGAGCCCTGTCGGAACGAGGCGGCCGCGAAGTTGTCCGCCTTGTCCTGCGCCGCGGCGATGTCGCCCTGCGCGGCGGTCGCGGCGGCGGCGGCCTGGTCGGCGGCGGTGGCCGCGTCGGCGGCGTCGGCGACCGCGATGTCGAGGTCGATGGCGGCCTTCTGCGACAACTCCTGCTTGTACTGCATGTCGTTGCGCAGCGCGTCGATCTGCCCCTGGGTGCTCGCGACCTGCGCGGAGAGCTGCCCGACCGCGGAGTTGATCTCGGCGGCCTGCTGCTGGCTGGCGGCGATCTGATCGTCGGTCGGATTGTCCGGCGGTGGTGGCAGCGCACCGGCGGGCGTGGCCAGACCCAGGACCAGCGCCGCCACCAGACCGGCCGAGACGCCGATCAGCCGGCGGTGGGCGGGACGGACGGTCCGCCGGGGTGCGCGACCGGCGGACCGGTGTGCTGCGTGCGCCACGAGCTCTCCTGAGGACGGGGACATGGAGCGGGAGCACCGACGACTGATTTGTCAATGCGACACGCTTGCGCCTCAGGATGCCACTCGCCCACCCTCATTAGCCAGCCGTCTCGCCCACAACTTCGGTCCCAGTGTTCACAAATCGGACAGACTGCACCCGATCGCGCTGCGATGATCACCGGATACGGGCGGTGATGACGGTTCGGTGACGATCCGTGGCCGTCACGTCCCGGGTCGACGGCCGTTCCCGGGTCGGGCCGGGACAATGACCGGGTGTCCGCACCGTTCCCGCCGCCGCCCCCGTGGGCACCGCCGCCGCCACCCCGCCGCACCGGACGCTGGGCGCTCGGTGCGGTGGCCGTCGTCGTCCTGCTGACCGGCACCTTCCTCCCGTGGGTGCGGTCCGGACGGGTCACCCGCAACAGCTACGAGGTCGCCGGCGTCGGACTGCGGCGGCTCGACGTCGCCCCCTGGCTGGAGGCCGTCCTGCAGGCGTGGCCGTTCCTGGGTCCGCTCTGGGCCGTCGTCGTCGTGCTGGCCGTCCTCGGCCGACGGCGGACGGCGGTCGCCGTCGCCCTCGTGCTCGCCGTGCTCACCGCGGTCGTGGCCGCCGGCGGGGTGTACCTCGCGTTGCGGTTCGACGCGGCCGCGTTCGGCGGGGTGATCACCGGGCCGGTCGTCACGCTCGTCGGCGCGCTCGGGGTCGTGGTGGCGGCGGTGCTGTTGCGCAGGCGGCGGGGCACCAGTCCCGCCGGGCCTGACCCGTGGGTGACCACGGGGTGACGACGGGGTCACCGTCCGCCGACAATCCCCGCGCGGTGTCCCCACTGTCGGGCAATGTCCGGACACGGATGCTCCGGATGAGGGAAACTCGCGGACGGGTACCACCCGGAGCGCCGAGTCGCACGACCACGAAGACGCGAGACAGACGGACGCAGTCGACCTCCACCACCCCGGTGGACGAGGGGAGCAGAACACCATGGCACCGAACGACCCGCACCAGGGCCGCGAGCCGGACGGCCAGAACCGGCCGTGGGAGCAGCAGCCGCCCGGCCAGCAGTGGGGACAACCCGAGCAGGGCCAACAGTGGGGACAGCCCCAGCAGCACCCCCAGGGCCAGCCGCAGCAGGGCCAGTGGGGCTGGCCGCAGGACCAGTCGCAGGCGCCGCACCCGCAGGGCCAGCAGTGGGGACAGCCGCAGAAGGGCCAGTGGGACCAACAACAGCCGACGCAGCAATGGGGACAGCCGCAGCAGGGCCAGCAGTGGGGGCAGCCGCAGCAGGGCCAGCCCACCCAGCAGTGGGGTCAGCCCAACCAGCAGTGGGGCCAGCCGCAGCAGGGCCAGTGGGACCAACAGCAGCCGACGCAGCAGTGGGG
>NZ_JBMDWU010000330.1:0-16138 GCF_048594385.1 Micromonospora sp.
GTCGTCGGCGGCGGCCCGACGGCGCGACCGGCTCGCCACCCAGCCGATCGCCGCGCCGCCGCCCAACCCGACCAGCAGGCCCCCGCCGAGCAGCAGGTCCGCACTGGGACCGCCCTCGTCGTCGGCCGGTGCGGCGTCGGCGGCCGGGGCCGCCTGGGCGTCCGTCCCGTCGGCCGCGCCGCCGTGGTGCCCGGTCGCCGCGCCGGGAGCGGGCGGCACCAGCGCCAGCGTCGGGGCGGGATGCCCACCCCCGGCCGGGTCGGCCCAGCGCACCACCGTCCCGTCGGAGTAGGTCTGCACCACCTCGAAGGTCATCCGGTCGGCCTGCGGCAGCGGCCCCATGGCCACCGAGAGCCGGGCCGGACCCGACACCGCCGGCCCGGCACCCCGGGTCCAGACCACCGCCGAGGTCACCGTGCTCACCGACGGGGCGTGGATGCCGGCGACCGGCGCGGCCAGCTCGCGGGAGGTGATCAGCGGTGCCCAGCCGTCCACCGACAGCGGGTAAACCTCGCCGATCGGGGCGTCCGGCGGAAGCCTGAACTCGATCTTCTCGGTGCGCGCGCCGGGCCGCTGCTCGGGCACCACGAAGGTCAACTCCACCGCGTCGCCCTGCACCGCCTGGCTCGGACTGGACGTCAGCCCGTCCGCCGACGCCGCGCCCGGGGCACCGAACACCCCGGCCGCCACCGCCGCCAGCACCAGAACGCTCCGACGCCGCCGGACGTCACCTCGGGTCGTCGTCATCTTCCGCCCCCATCCGTCTCGCCGTGGCCGACACCGGCTCCGGCCACACCCGGTAGTTCGGACGGCGGGCCGAAAAGGTTCAACGTCGGTGCGGGTCGGCACCGCGACCGGGCTTCCTTTCCCGGCGACCGGGGGCGACGGCGGGACCGATAGCATCGAAGCAGCCGGCGCGTCCGGCCCATCCGTGCCGCCTGCCGTTGAGGAGTTCACCGTGTCCGCACCCCGTACCCCCGTCGTGGCCGACCCCGTCGTCGTGGCCGCCGGGACGACGGCGGCCGACGCGGTGGCCGCGGCCGGGCTGCCCGCCGCCGGCCCGAAGGCGGTCGTGGTGGTCCGCGACCCGCAGGGCCAGCTCCGCGACCTGGACTGGACCCCGGCCGAGGACACCACCGTCGAGCCGGTCAGCCTCGACTCGCCGGACGGGCTCAACGTGCTGCGGCACTCCACCGCGCACGTGCTCGCCCAGGCCGTGCAGGACGTCTTCCCCGAGGCCAAGCTGGGCATCGGCCCGCCGATCGAGAACGGCTTCTACTACGACTTCGCCGTCGACAAGCCGTTCCAGCCCGACGACCTGGCCAAGCTGGAAAAGCGGATGCAGGAGATCGTCAAGTCCGGCCAGCGGTTCCGTCGCCGTCGCTTCGACAGCCTGGACGAGGCCCGGACCGAGCTGGCCGCCGAGCCGTTCAAGCTCGAACTGATCGAGGTCAAGGGCGAGGGGCTGGACACCAGCGAGGTGATGGAGGTGGGCGGCGGCGAGCTGACCATCTACGACAACCTCGCCGCCGGCGAGGACAAGGTCTGCTGGTCGGACCTGTGCCGGGGCCCGCACCTGCCGAACACCCGGCTGATCGGCGCGTTCAAGCTGATGCGTTCGGCCGCCGCGTACTGGCGGGGGTCGGAGAAGAATCCGCAGCTCCAGCGGGTCTACGGCACCGCCTGGCCGACCCGCGACGAGCTGAAGGCGTACCTGAAGCTGCTGGAGGAGGCCGCCCGGCGCGACCACCGCAAGCTCGGGGTGGACCTCGACCTGTTCAGCTTCCCCGACGAGCTGGGCTCCGGCCTGGCGGTCTTCCACCCCAAGGGCGGCATCATCCGCCGGGAGATGGAGAACTACTCGCGGGTCAAGCACGAGGAGGCCGGCTACTCGTTCGTCAACACCCCGCACATCACCAAGGGCCACCTGTACGAGGTCTCCGGGCACCTCGACTGGTACGCCGACGGGATGTTCCCCCCCATGGAGGTGGAGGGGGCGAACTACTACCTCAAGCCGATGAACTGCCCGATGCACGACCTGATCTTCCGGTCCCGGGGTCGCTCCTACCGGGAACTGCCGCTGCGGATGTTCGAGTTCGGCACCGTCTACCGGTACGAGAAGTCGGGCGTGGTGCACGGCCTGACCCGGGTCCGGGGCATGACCCAGGACGACGCGCACATCTTCTGCACCGAGGAGCAGATGGCCGGCGAGCTGAAGTCGCTGCTCGCCTTCGTCCTGGAGCTGCTGCGCGACTACGGCCTGGACGACTTCTACCTCGAACTGTCCACCCGTAACCCGGACAAGTCGGTCGGCACCGACGAGAACTGGGAGCGGGCCACCGAGGCGCTGCGGTCGGCCGCCGAGGAGTCCGGCCTGCACCTGGTGCCCGACCCGGGCGGCGCGGCGTTCTACGGGCCGAAGATCTCCGTGCAGGCCAAGGACGCCATCGGCCGGACCTGGCAGATGTCCACCATCCAGGTCGACTTCAACCTGCCCGAGCGGTTCGGCCTGGAGTACCAGGCGGCCGACGGCAGCCGGCAGCGGCCGGTGATGATCCACCGGGCGTTGTTCGGGTCGATCGAGCGGTTCTTCGGGGTGCTCACCGAGCACTACGCCGGGGCGTTCCCGGCCTGGCTGGCGCCGGTGCAGGTGGTCGGCATCCCGATCCGCGAGGACCACACCGAGTACCTGCACGGCTTCGTCGCGGCGCTGCGCGCCAAGGGCATCCGGGCGCAGGTCGACGCCGGTGACGACCGGATGCAGAAGAAGATCCGCACCGCCCAGCAGCAGAAGATCCCGTTCATGGTGATCGCCGGGGACGACGACGTGGCCGCCGGCACCGTCTCGTTCCGCTACCGCGACGGCTCCCAGCGCAACGGGGTGCCGGTCGCCGAGGCGGTCGACCACGTGCTCGACGTGGTCTCCTCGCGGGCCAACGCGGGGCCGTCCGCCGCCGGCTGACCCGGCCCGACCCCACCCGCCACCGGCCCCGTACCGACGGGCCGGTGGCGTTCGTGGTGGGGGATCGTAGGATCGGCGGTGTGACTGGGGCGGAGCGGCACCTCGACGGCGACACGGACCACGGCTCGGCGGACGACGGCCTGGCCGACGGGCTCGACCGGCTCTGGACCCCGCACCGGATGACCTACATCTCGGGGGAGGACCGCCCCGAGGGGGGCTACGAGAAGCCCGCCGGCTGCCCGTTCTGCCTGGCCCCCGGCCTGCCGCCGGAGCGGAGCCTGGTGGTGGCCCGGGGCACGCACGTCTTCGCGGTGCTCAACCTCTACCCGTACAACCCGGGGCACCTGCTGGTCTGCCCCTACCGGCACGTGGCCGACTACACCGAACTCGACCAGGCCGAGACGGTCGAGCTGGCGGCGTTCACCCAGACCGCGATGCGGGTGGTCCGGCAGGTCAGCAGCGCGCACGGGTTCAACCTGGGGATGAACCAGGGCGGGGTGGCCGGCGCCGGCATCGCCGCCCACCTGCACCAGCACGTGGTGCCCCGGTGGGGTGGGGACATCAACTTCATGCCGGTGATCGGCCGGACGAAGGTGCTGCCGCAACTACTCTCCGACACCCGCGAGCTGCTCGCCCGCGCCTGGCCGTCCTGACCGGCGTCCCGGGACCGGCGCGCCCGCCACGGCACAACGCGGCCGGGCGCGCGCCGGTTGACCGGGCTACGTGACGGGTGCGGCGGCCGGTCTGCCGACTCCTAGGATGTGATCATGGCCTTGCTGCACCAGGCGGAGATCCGTCCCTCGAAACTCGAACTCCTGGCCGGGTGGCTGCCGGGCCGACGGTGGTATTCGGGGCCGGCCGCCGGCGAGCCCGTCCGGGTCGCCGCCTACCGGTTCGACGACCCCGCCGGTGCCGTCGGCATCGAGACGATCCTGGTACGCCTCGACGCCGGCCCGGTCCACCAGGTCCCGCTGACCTACCGGGACGCGCCGCTGGCCGACGCCGACGAATGGCTGGTCGGCACCACCCACCACTCGGTGCTCGGCCCCCGCTGGGTCTACGACGGGTGCGGCGACCCGGTCTACGCCGCTGCCCTGGCCGCCGCGATCCTCACCGGTTCCGGTCAGGCGCAGGAGTATTTCGAGATCGACGGGGTGCGGGAAGTCCGCGAGCCGTCCATGACGGTGGCCACCACCGGCAGCGTGGGAGCCCCCGTCGTCGGCCCGGTGCGTCAGGTGGTCGACGGCGACCCGACCCGCATCGGCACCGACACCGTCGACCTGCTCGTCGCGCGCCGACTGCCCGGTGACGGACTGCCCGACGGCGGGCCGGCAGCCGCCACCCTGACCGGCCGCTGGCCGGGGCAGTCGACCCCGATGCCGCTGGCCAGCGTCCGGCCCCGCTGACCACCCGGCGGCCTCCCGGCACCACGGGGTGGGCCGGGCACGTCGCCGTCGCCCGGTGTCCACGCCGAGGTGTTGTCGCTTGTGGTCGATCGGGCACGTTGCGTCAGCTTCGTCTCCCCAGGCTTCCGGAAGGTGACACGATGCGGCCATGGCAGTGACGACACGGGTGTTGGGTCGCAGCGGCATCGAGGTCAGCGCTCTCGGCATGGGGTGCTGGGCGATCGGTGGCCCCTGGGCCGAAGGATCCCAGCCGCTGGGCTGGGGCGCGGTCGACGACGAGGAGTCGGTGCGGGCCGTCCGCCGCGCCCTCGACCTCGGCGTGACCCTCTTCGACACCGCCGACACGTACGGCGCCGGGCACGGTGAACGGGTCCTCGGGCGGGCGCTGTCCGGCCGCCGGGACGAGGCGGTGATCGCCACCAAGTGGGGGTACACCTTCGACGAACGGGCCAGGCAGGCCACCGGCGAGGACGCCTCCCCGGCGTACCTGCGGCGGGCGGTCGTCGACTCCCTGCGCCGGCTGGACACCGACCGGATCGACCTCTACCAGCTGCACCTCGGCGACCTGCCGCTGCCCCGGGTGGAGGCGCTGGTGGGCACCTGCGAGGACCTGGTCGCCGACGGCCTCGTCCGGGCGTACGGCTGGAGCACCGACCGGGCCGACCGGGCCGCCGGCTTCGCCCAGGTGGCTCCGCACGCCACCGCGATCCAGCACAACCTGTCGGTGCTGCGCGACGCGCCGGCGATGCTGTCCACCTGCGACAAGTACGACCTGGCCAGCGTCAACCGGGGGCCGCTCGGGATGGGGCTGCTCACCGGCAAGTACACGGCGGGCTCCACCCTGCCCCGCGACGACGTGCGGGGAATGACCCCCGGCTGGCTGGAGTGGTTCCGGGGCGGCCGGCCCGCGCCGGAGTGGCTGCGCCGGGTCACCGCCGTACGCGGCGCGCTCACCGCCGACGGCCGGACCCTGGTCCAGGGCGCGCTGGGCTGGATCTGGGCGCGCAGCGGTCGGGCGGTGCCGATCCCCGGCTGCCGTACCGTCGCCCAGGTGGAGGAGAACGCCGCCGCGCTGCGCCTCGGCCCGCTCACACCGGACCACTTCGCCGAGGTGGAACGGCAGCTCGCCGCGCTGCGTACGGCCGCGCTACGCGACGCCGACCGCCCGCACTGGCCGCTGCCCCCCATCCCCGCCGCCCGCCCCTGACCACCCCCCACCCCCGTCGATCATGGAGTTGTGAGCCCCCGCATAAGCGACACATGTGTGCTCAACCCCCACCACAACACCATGATCGACGCGGTGGGAGGGGTGGCTGGGTGGGTTAGTTCGGGGTGGGGGTGTAGTGGGAGAAGGTGCGGCGGAAGGTGCCGGTGCCGGCGGTCAGGGCCCGCAGCTCCACCGCGTAGCGCAGTAGTTCCAGGGCGGGCACCTCGGCCCGGATCAGGGTGCGGCCCTCGGCGTCCGGATCGGCCTCGGTGCCGAGCACCCGACCCCGCCGGCCGGACAGGTCGCCCAGCACCGCCCCGACCGAGGAGTCGGCGACCCGGACCACCACCTCGTCGACCGGCTCCAGCAGCGTCGCCCCGCCCCGCCCGGCGGCGTCGCGCAGGGCGAGCGCGGCGGCGGTCTGGAACGCGGCGTCGGACGAGTCGACGCTGTGCGCCTTGCCGTCGACCAGGGTCACCCGCACGTCCACCACCGGGTGGCCGGCTACCAGCCCCTGCGCCAACTGGGCCCGTACGCCCTTCTCCACCGACGGTACGAAGTGGTGCGGCACCGCCCCGCCGACCACCCGGTCGACGAACTCGATCCCGGCACCCCGGGGCAACGGCTCCACCGTGAGGTCGCAGACGGCGTACTGGCCGTGCCCACCGGACTGCTTGACGTGCCGGCCGTGTCCGCTGGCGGCGGCCGTGAACGTCTCCTGCAGCGGCACCCGCACCGGCTCGGTGTCCAGCTCCACCCCGCCGGCCCGGAGCCGGTCGAGCACCACGTCGGCGTGCGCCTCGCCCATGCACCACAGCACCAGCTGGTGGGTCTGCGGGTTGCGTTCCAGCCGCAGCGTCGGGTCACCCACGATCAGCCGGCCCAGGTTGCGGGCCAGGGCGTCCTCGTCGGCCCGGCTGCGGGCCACCACCGCCACCGGCAGCAGCGGCTCCGGCATCTCCCACGGCGCGATCAGCAGCGGCTCGTCGCGCGCCGAGACGGTGTCGCCGGTCTCCGCGCTGCCCGACTTGGTGATCGCGCAGATGTCACCCGCGACGCAGGCGTCCACCTCCCGCAGGGCCGCCCCGAGCGGGCGGTAGACGTGCCCGATCCGCTCGTCGGCGTCGTGGTCGGGGTGTCCCCGGTCGGCCATCCCGTGCCCGGACACGTGCACCGTCTGGTCGGGGCGCAGCGTCCCGGAGAAGACCCGGACCAGGCAGACCCGGCCGACGTGCCGGTCGACGGTGGTCCGGACCACCTCGGCGACCAGTGGGCCGTCCGGGTCGCAGTCCAGCGGCGGGCGGGGGGAGCCGTCCAGCCCGGTGACCGCCGGCACCGGCCGTTGCAGCGGCGACGGGAACGCCGACACCAGGCCGTCGAGCAGCACGTCCAGCCCGACGCCGGTGGCCGCGCAGACCGGCACCACCGGGTAGAAGTGGCCCCGGGCGACCGCCTTCTCCAGGTCGGCGACCAGCACCTGAGTGTCGATCTCCTCGCCGTCGAGGTAACGGTCCATCAGGGTCTCGTCCTCGCTCTCGGCGATGATCCCCTCGATCAGCTCGCCCCGGGACTCGGTGATCGCCGGCAGGTGCTGCGGTTCCGGGTCGCGCACGGTGGCGGGCAGCCCGGCCGAGTAGTCGTGCACCCGCCGGGTGACCAGCGCCAGCAGACCGGCCACCGACTCGCCGTCGTCACCGAGCATCGGCAGGTGCAGCGGGAGCACGTTGTCCCCGAAGACCCGCTGGCACAGCGCCACCGCCTCGTCGAAGTCGGCGCGCGGATGGTCCAGCCGGGCGACCGCCACCGCACGCGGCAGGTCGACCGCGGCACACTCCTCCCACAGGGCGGCCGTGGCGGCGTCCATCCCGTCGACGGCGGACACCACGAACAGTGCCGCGTCGGCGGCCCGCAGACCGGCCCGCAGCTCGCCGACGAAGTCGCCGTACCCGGGGGTGTCCAGCAGGTTCACCGTCACCCCGGCGTGCACCAGCGGCGCGCAGGACAGGGCGACGGAACGCTGTTGGCGTACCGCGGCGGGGTCGTGGTCGCCGACGGTGGTGCCGGCGGCGACGCTGCCGGCCCGGTCGATCGTGCCGCTGGCCGCGAGCAGCGCCTCGACCAGGGTCGTCTTGCCGGCCCCCGAGTGCCCGACCAGCACCACGTTGCGTACGGTGCCGGGGTCGGTCACCGCCGGTACGCCGGTGGCTGCCCTGTCGTGGTTCCTCTGCGCCATCGCGGCGCACCTCCCTCAGCCGGTGGTGGATGGCGACCGCCGCGCGCGACGGGAAGCGGGGCCCGGTGCGGGTGCCGCGGCGCTATCCTCCGGTGACCCGTCGGCCGGACGACGGTCAACGGCCGTGACGGTGAGCTGGCTCACCTTCCACCCCGATCTCACACCCGGCGGGGGGTTGGCACAAGCCTCCCGGGCGGGTCGGGCGACCGGCCGTACCGCCCGCCGCCGCCGGCCGTTATCGTGGGACCGCCATGGCGAAGATCTTCCAAGTGACGGCCCGCGCGGGGATGACCCGCGTCGTGGAGCCGGTCGCGCGCGGTCTGCTCCGCGCCGGTGTGTCCCCCAACGCGGTCACCGTGGCCGGCACCGTCGGCGTGCTCCTCGGCGCGCTCGGCTTCGGCGCCCGTGGCCATCTCGTCGCCGGAGCGTTGATCGTGACGTTCTTCGCGCTGACCGACATGCTCGACGGGACGATGGCCCGGATGAGCGGCGGCTCGACCCGGTTCGGCGCGTTCCTCGACTCGTCGATGGACCGGGTCTCCGACAGCGCGGTGTTCGGCGCGGTCGCCTACTGGCTGGCCACCGAGGGCAACCACTCCGGGGTGGCCGCCGCGCTGGTCTGCCTGGCCGCCGGTGGCCTGGTCTCCTATGTCAAGGCCCGTGCCGAGGGGCTGGGGATGAGTGCGAACGTGGGCGTCGCGGAACGCACCGAACGGCTGCTGATCGTCGGGGTCGGTGGGCTGCTCACCGGCCTCGGGATCGGCCCGGCCCTGGAGATCTCGCTCTGGCTGCTCGCCGCCGTGTCGATCTTCACGGTCGGTCAGCGGGTGGCCCACGTGTACCGGCAGGCGCAACTGGCCGGCCGCGAGTGAACCTCACCGAACTCGGCTACGTCGCCGGCTGGCGGCTGGCCCGCGCGCTGCCCCGACCCGTGGTCGCCGCCGCCTTCCGGGCCGGTGCCGACCGCGCCCACCGGGCCCGGGGCAGGGGTGCCACCCGGCTGCGCGCCAACCTGCGTCGGGTGGTCGGCCCCGACCTGCCCGAGCCGGAGCTGGACGCGCTGGTCAGGCAGGGTCTGCGGTCGTACGCCAGGTACTGGATGGAGGCGTTCCGGCTGCCCTCGCTCAGCCGCCAGCAGATCCTCGACGGCTTCCACCTCGGCGGGTCGGACATGCTCGCCGCCGACGTGGCGGCCGGCCGGGGCGCGGTGGTGGCGTTGCCGCACGCGGGCAACTGGGACGCCGCCGGCGCCTGGGTCGCGGCCACCGGCTGGCCGATCACCACGGTCGCCGAACGGCTCAAGCCGGAGGGCGTCTACCAGCGGTTCCTCGCCTTCCGGCAGACCCTCGGCATGGAGATCCTGCCCACCCACGGCGGTGCCCGCCCGGCCTTCGACGTGCTGGTGGACCGGCTGCACAGCGGCGCGGTGGTGCCGCTGCTGGCCGACCGGGACCTCTCGGCCCGGGGCATCGAGGTGGACTTCTTCGGCGCGCGGACCAAGATGCCGGCCGGGCCCGCCCTGCTGGCCATCCGCACCGGCGCCCCGCTCTACGTTGCCTCGCTGTGGTACGAACCGGAGATGCCGCGCGCGCAGTTGGAGGGCCCGCTGCCGGTGCCCGAGCCGGACAGCGCACCCCTGGACGAGCGGGTCCGGGTGCTGACCCAGCGGATTGCCGACCGTCTGGCGGCGGGCATCGCCCGTCATCCGCAAGACTGGCACATGTTGCAGCGGATGTGGCTGGACCAGCGGGGCTCCACCGACGGCGGGTCCACCGCGCCGGCGCCCCCGGCCAGCGCCGGATCGGTCTGAGGGAGGAGGGCGCCAGTGCGGATCGGCATCGTGTGCCCGTACTCCTTCGACGTCCCGGGCGGGGTGCAGAACCACGTCATGGACCTGGCCGAGGCGTTGCTCGGGCTGGGGCACGAGGTGAGCGTCCTGGCCCCCGCCGACGAGGAGTCGACGCTGCCGCCGTACGTGGTCTCCGCCGGCCGGGCGGTGCCGCTGCCGTACAACGGCTCGGTGGCCCGGATCGCGTTCGGGCCGGTCTCCACCGCCCGGGTGCGGCGCTGGCTCACCCGGGGCGACTTCGACGTGCTGCACGTGCACGAACCGCTCACCCCGAGCCTGTCGATGCTGGCGGTGCTCTCCGCCCGGGGGCCGGTGGTGGCCACCTTCCACACCGCGATGACCCGCTCCCGGGTGCTCGCCGCCGCCCAGGGGCTGCTCCAGATCCTGCTGGAGCGGATCACCGCCCGGATCGCGGTCAGCGCGCTGGCCCGCAAGGTGCAGGTCGAGCACATGGACGGCGGGGCGGTGGAGATCCCCAACGGGGTGGCGGTGGCGAAGTTCGCCGGGGTCGAGCCGTTACCCGGCTGGCCGGGGGAGTGCACCACCGGCAGCGGCGGGACGCTGGGTTTCCTCGGCCGGTTCACCGAGGCCCGCAAGGGCTTCCCGATCCTGCGGGACGCCTTCGTCGCGCTGGCCCCGCACCGGCCGGGACTGCGCCTGCTGGTGGCCGGGCCCGGCGACCCGGACGACCTGTTCGGGCGGTTCCCGGCCGAACTGCGTGACCGGGTGACGTTCCTCGGCCTCGTCTCCGAGGTCGACAAGGCCCGGATGCTGCGCAGCGTCGACCTCTACGTCGCCCCGAACACCGGCGGCGAGTCGTTCGGCATGATCCTCACCGAGGCGCTCGCGGCCGGTGCCACCGTGGTCGCCAGCGACCTGGACGCGTTCCGCCGGGTGCTCGACGGCGGGCGGGCCGGCCGGCTCTTCCCGACCGGCGACCCGGCCGGCCTACGTGCCGCCCTGGCGGAACTGCTCGACGACCCGGCGCAACGGGCGGCGTTGACCGCCTGCGGCGACCAGGTGGTCGCCCACTTCGACTGGCCGGTGGTGGCCCGCCGGGTGGTGGAGGTCTACGCGGCGGCCATCGAGGCCACCGACGGGCGGGTCATCGACCAGGAGTGGGCGGGGCTGGGTGGTCCCGGGTGAGCACCACGCTGCCGCAGCTGTGGGCGGTGCTGGCCACCGCGGTCGTGGCCGTCCTGCTCGCGGTCTACCTGGTCTGGACGGCCGGCCGGGTCGAGCGGCTGCAGACCCGGGCGGAGTCGGCGGCCCGCGCGCTCGACGCGCACCTGCTGCGCCGGGCCGCCGCCGCCGCGGTGCTGGCCGAGAAGCGCTACGGCGTCGAGTTGTACGCGGCGGCCCGGATCGCCCTGGACGCCGTCCCCGAGGAGCGGGAGGCGGCCGAGAACGACCTCACCCGGCAACTGCGGGCCGTCCGGCTCGACCCGGCCGATCCGGCGTGCGAGGCGGTGATCGCGGCGAGCCGGCGGCTGGCCCTGTCCCGGCAGGTGCACACCGACCTGGTCCGTGACGCCCGTACCGCGCGCAGCCGGCCGCTGGTACGGGTGTGCCGGATGGGACGCCGCCACCCGTGGCCGCGCTACTTCGACATCGACGACCCCACCCTGGCCCGGCCCGCCGACGTCCCGACGGGCTGACCCCACGGCGTGCCGGCCCGGCCGGTCGGCGGTCCGCCGCCGCCGGTGGGCGGTGCGCGGACGTGGTGACGCGGGCCACAGGGCAGGCCACCGTGGGGCCGATTGGCTGTCGGAACGGCGTCGCCACGGTCGTAGCATCAGCCGGAACCCACCCCCAGCACGTCCGAGGAGTGATGAGCCGTGCCCGAAACGACCTCCCCGAACGCCGGTGACGCCCAGGTCTGGGGCACCGCCCGCGTCAAGCGGGGCATGGCCGAGATGCTCAAGGGCGGCGTGATCATGGACGTGGTCACCGCCGAGCAGGCCAAGATCGCCGAGGATGCCGGCGCGGTGGCCGTGATGGCGCTGGAGCGGGTGCCGGCCGACATCCGGGCCCAGGGCGGCGTGTCCCGGATGAGCGACCCGGACATGATCGACGGCATCATCCGGGCCGTCTCCATCCCGGTGATGGCCAAGGCCCGGATCGGCCACTTCGTCGAGGCGCAGATCCTCCAGTCGCTCGGCGTCGACTACGTCGACGAGTCCGAGGTGCTGACCCCGGCCGACTACGCCAACCACATCGACAAGTGGGCGTTCACCGTCCCGTTCGTGTGCGGCGCGACCAACCTGGGCGAGGCGCTGCGGCGGATCACCGAGGGCGCGGCCATGATCCGGTCCAAGGGTGAGGCGGGCACCGGGGACGTCTCCAACGCCACCATGCACATGCGGAGGATCCGCCAGGAGATCGCCCGGCTCAGCTCCCTGCCGGCCGACGAGCTGTTCGTCGCCGCCAAGGAGTTGCAGGCCCCGTACGAGCTGGTCCGGGAGGTCGCCGAGACGGGCAAGCTGCCGGTGGTGCTGTTCACCGCCGGGGGCATCGCCACCCCGGCCGACGCCGCGATGATGATGCAGCTCGGCGCGGAGGGCGTCTTCGTCGGCTCCGGCATCTTCAAGTCGGGCAACCCGGCCCAGCGGGCCGCCGCGATCGTCAAGGCCACCACCTTCCACGACGACCCGGACGTGCTGGCCAAGGTGTCCCGGGGGCTGGGCGAGGCGATGGTCGGCATCAACGTCGACGAGATCCCGCAGCCGCACCGTCTCGCCGAGCGCGGCTGGTGACCCGGGGGCCACGACGTCGGGAGGGGCAGCCGTGCGCGGACCGGTGATCGGGGTGCTGGCATTGCAGGGGGACGTCCGTGAGCACCTCACCGCCCTGGCCGGGGTCGGTGCGGACGCCCGCCCGGTGCGCCGGCCGGCGGAGCTGGACGCGGTCGACGGGCTGGTCGTGCCCGGCGGGGAGTCCACCACGATGAGCAAGCTGGTGGACATCTTCGGCCTGCGCGAGCCGGTCGACAAGCGGATCGCCGCCGGGATGCCGTTCTACGGCTCCTGCGCCGGCATGATCATGCTGGCCGCCGAGGTGCTGGACGGCCGCCCCGACCAGCGGGGTTTCGCCGGCATCGGGATGACCGTGCGGCGCAACGCGTTCGGCCGCCAGGTGGACTCGTTCGAGGCTCCGGTTCGCGTCGCCGGGGTCGACGGGCCCGCGTTCCACGCCGTCTTCATCCGGGCCCCCTGGGTCGAGCGGGTCGACCCCGGCGTCGAGGTGCTGGGCCGGGTCACCGGTGGCCCGGCCGTCGACCGGGTGGTCGCCGTCCGCCAGGGCAACCTGCTGGCCACCTCGTTCCACCCGGAGCTGACCGGTGACCTGCGCCTGCACCGCTACTTCGCCGACCTGGTCGCCGCCGCCCGCTGAGCCGGCCCGGCCGGGGAACGAAGCGGTCATTCGTGGCGATTTGCCGGTGGCTCGGCGGTGGTGACGCGCCGGGTGTGACGGCGGGGTCGGTGCTCTCGGTAGGATTGCCGCGGTTCGGCGCGGGCACTGCCCGTCGCAGCCCTCCAACGCGGCCGGTGCTGGCCCGGAGTCGGCGCGGCCAGCCGACGCGAGGCGTGAGTCAACAGACGGAGGTACGAGATGTCCGGCCACTCTAAATGGGCGACCACCAAGCACAAGAAGGCCGTCATCGACGCCAAGCGCGGCAAGATGTTCGCCAAGCTGATCAAGAACGTCGAGGTCGCGGCCCGCACCGGCGGCGGTGACCCGGCCGGTAACCCCACCCTCTTCGACGCCATCCAGAAGGCCAAGAAGAGTTCGGTCCCGAACGACAACATCGACCGCGCGGTCAAGCGTGGCTCCGGCCTGGAGGCCGGCGGTGCCGACTGGCAGACCATCATGTACGAGGGGTACGGCCCGAGCGGCGTGGCCATGCTGATCGAGTGCCTGACCGACAACCGCAACCGGGCCGCCACCGAGGTCCGTACCGCGCTGACCCGTAACGGCGGCTCGCTCGCCGACGCCGGCTCGGTGTCGTACATGTTCTCCCGCAAGGGCGTGGTGATCGTCCCGAAGGCCGACACCACCGAGGACGACGTGATGATGGCGGTCCTCGACGCCGGCGCCGAGGAGGTCAACGACCTCGGTGAGGCGTACGAGGTGGTCTCCGAGCCGACCGACCTGATCGCGGTCCGCACCGCGCTGCAGGAGTCCGGGATCGAGTACGAGTCGGCCGAGTCCGCCCTGATCCCCAGCGTCAACGTGCCGCTGGACGAGGACGGCGCACGCAAGATCTTCAAGCTGATCGACGTGCTGGAGGACTGCGACGACGTGCAGAACGTCTACGCCAACTTCGACGTCTCGGACGACGTGATGGCGGCGGTGGACGCCTGACGGTCGTGCCGGTGCACCGGTTCCCGCCGGGCGACGTGGTCGTCCGGCGGGAGATCCTGCGTGGTGAGGTCTGGTTCGGCTGCCCCACCATCTGCGTGGCGGACACCGACGACCTGTTGGCGCTCTATCTGCCGCCGGGTGCCGGGTTCGGCTTCCCGGAGCAGGGCGAGTTCCCCTGCGGCCGGCACCCGTGGCAGACGGCGGGGCACACCGCGTGGTCCGGGCACGGCAAGCTGATGCTGCACCGCCCCGGCGAGGCGCACTCGGTCGACGTCTTCTGGGCCGGGCCGGACCGCACCTTCGCCGGCTGGTACTTCAACCTCCAGGACCCGCTGCGGCGTACCCCGATCGGGGTGGACACCCTCGACCACGAGCTGGACCTGTGGTGGGCGGCGGACGCCGACCGGTACGTCTTCAAGGACGTGGACCTGTTCGCCCAGCGCCTCGTGGAGGGGCGGTACCCGGGCATGGCGGAGGCGATCCGGGCCGAGGGGGACCGGATCGCCGCGCTGCTCGACGCGGGGCAGCGGTGGTGGGACGCGGGCTGGGCGCACTGGCGGCCGGATCCGTCCTGGCCGGTGCCGCAGCTGCCGCCCGGCTGGGCTGCCGTGCCCTGCTGACCTGACCCGCCCCCGCGCAACCCGGCACTCCCGGACCGCCCGACGGGCCCGGCGTGGATCCGCCGGGCCCGTCGGGTGCGGGTTCGCTCAGCGCGTCTGGCGGCGGGTCTTCAGGGCGCTGTCGATCAGCCCCCAGACCACCACCCCGGCCGCGCTCAGCGCGATGATGACTCCGAGGGTGTCCCGGTTGTCCTGGTCGGCGAGCCAGCTCAGCCGGTCGGCCAGAGCCGGATTGAGCAGCCGGTCGGAGAGCGCCAGCCACGCCACCGGCACCGCGAACGCCACGTCGAGCAGGCCCTTCACCCCGAACAGTGGCCAGTTCCAGCGTCCGATCCGGTACTTGACGATCTCGAACACCACGCTGGCGGCCAGCACCACGATCAGCGCCGGCAGCCAGAACGTCCACAGCGCCGGGGCGAGGATCGGGATGTTGCCGCCGTCGGTGTCGTGCACCCACGACTGGAAGTGCTGCAGGGGCAGGTACCCGATGGCCAGTGCGAGCATGGCCACCGTGGCGACGGTCTCGGCGAGGGAGACGTCCCGGTGGGTGGGGACGTCGGGGAGTTGGTCGACGGTCCAGCCGGGCATCGTGGGGTCCGGCTGGGCGCGTTCGATGACGGCGAACGTCAGGGTGAGCCAGAAGGCGATCTGCACGGCCACCTGCATGGCGGCGACGATCCCCGGACCGATGGCGCCGAATCCGTTGCCCTGTGCCACCTCGACGGCCACGACGACCGTGCCGACGATCGCCGGGATGAAGCTGAGCAGCAGTTTGAGCAGTCGGAGCCAGACGAGGTAGTAGGCCGGGCCGATGAGCTGGAGCCGGCGGTCGGCGTACCGGGAGGCCAGCAGGTCCGGGTTGCCCAGCTCGGTGAGCACCTCCCGTTCGGCGGTGGCGGTGTGCTGGCCGCCGCCGCTCCGGTCCTCGATCATGTCCTCGATGGAGGCGCGCAACTCGGTGGCGATCTCGTCCCGGCGCTCGGCGGGCACCGAGCGGAGCGTCGCCGCGAGGTAGCGGTCGGTCAGGGTGCTCATCGGTCGACTCCTTCGATCAGCCCGGTCACGGAGGTCTGTACGGCGGCGAGGTCGTCGAGCAGTCGGGTCAGCACCGTCTCGCCGTCGGGGCTGGTCCGGTAGAACTTGCGTGGCCGGCTTTCCTCGGTGTTCCACTCGCTGGTCAGCAGCCCCTGTTCCTCCAGCCGCCGCAGCAGCGGATAGAGGGTGTTGGCGTCGACCGGGAAGCCGTGCCCGCCGAGGCGTTGCAGCAGTGCGTAGCCGTAGTCGGGCGTGCGCAGGGCCAGCAGGCTGGCGACCACCACCGTGCCGCGGCGCAGCTCCTGGAGATGGGTCCGCAGAACCTCTTCGTTGACCATGTGTCACACCATACTGTGTGGCACACACTAATGTCTACCGGCACAGCAATGTGGGTTGGCACTATGCGAGCCGTGGCCGGCGTTAAAACACCAACACCAACTACAACCCCGTGAGAACCCGTG
>NZ_JBMDWU010000331.1:0-12749 GCF_048594385.1 Micromonospora sp.
CGCCGCCGCGCCGCTGCCTGGCGATGCCGCCGCGCCACCGTCGGGCGACCCCGCCGTGCCACTGTCGGGCGACCCCGCCGCGCCGCTCCTGGTGGCCCGGATGCGGACCGGTGACGGCGGCTGGCGGGAGACCGAGTCGACGGTGAGCGACCAGCGGACCGTGCCGGAGGTGGCCGCGGTGGTGCTGCACGTCCGCGACGTCGGTGACCGTCGCCGGCCGGAGCGTGGGCGGCCCCGGGGCGCGGCCACCGACCCGCTCACCGGCCTGTCCACCCGGCGGGAGCTGCTGCGGGTGCTCGACGAACGGGGCGGCACCCCCGGCGCGCTGCTCCTGCTCGACGTGCACGGGCTCGGCCCGGCGCGGGACGCCGCCGGCCCGGACCCGCTCCTGGCCGCCACCGCCCGCCGGCTGCGCGACGTGGTCGGCCCCCGGGACCTGGTCGCCCGGTTGTCCGGTGAGGAGTTCGCGGTGGTCACCGACGCCGGCCCGGTCCCGGCGTACGCGTTGGGCGAGCGGCTGCTGGCCGCGTTGACCGAGCCGTGCCCGGTGCCGACCGGGATGGCCCGGCTCCGGGTCGGCGTGGGCCTGACCGAGCTGGCCGCGACGTCGCCGCAGGACGCGGTGCGTCAGGCCGACCTGGCGCGTCGCCGGGCCGTCCAGCTCGGCCGCAACCGGGTCGAGTGGTACGACGCCTGCCTGGAGGAGGAGCTGGTCCGCCGGCTGGACCTGGAACGGGAGCTGCCCGGGGCGGCGGACCGGGGCGAGCTGGACCTGGTCTACCAGCCGGTGCTGGCGCGGGCCGACCGCCGACCGGCCGGCATCGAGGCGTTGCTGCGCTGGCGCAGCCCGGTGCTGGGCACCGTGCTGCCGGCCGAGTTCCTGCCGGTCGCCGAGGATCTCGGTCTGCTGGGGGAGCTGGGCCGGTGGGTGCTCGACCGGGCCTGCCGGCAGCTCGCCGACTGGTCGGTCGGCGGTCGGGAGCTGTGGCTGGCGGTCAACGTCACCCTCGCCGAGCTGTTGGCGCCGGATCTGGTGCCCCGGGTGGCGGCGGTGCTGGCCGGACACGGCGTCCCGGCGGAGCGGCTGGTGCTGGAGATCGCCGAGTCGCGGCTCGGGGCCGACCTGCCCACGGTGGTCGCCCGGCTGGCCGGCCTGCGGTCGCTGGGGGTACGCACCGCGTTGGACAGCTTCCGGGCGGAGCACGCCTCCCTGGCCCAGCTGCGTCGGCTGCCGATCGACCTGTTGAAGGTGCAGCCCCGACCGGTCGACCCGGACGAGGATTCCCGCCCGTTGATCGACGTGGTGGTGGGGTTGGGGGAGCGGCTGGGGGTGACCGTGGTGATGGCCGAGCTGGAGTCGGAGCCGGACGTGGCGCGGGCCACCCGGGCCGGATGCCGGTACGGGCAGGGGTTCGCGTTGGCGCGTCCGGCCACCGCCGAGCGGGTCGAGGCGTACTTCGCGGAGTTTCCGACGACGTCCCGCTGACGGTCAGGTCGGGTCGGGATGAACCGGTTCACCTCACCCGGGGCGGTGCGGTGCTGCCCCGCGGGGTCAGGTGCGCCGTCTCGTCCTGGAGCCCGCGCACCGGTTCACCGGCGATGACGGCGAGCAACTGCCGGGCGGCGTGCGCGCCGTAGGCGGGGATGTCCCGGCCGAGCGCGGTCAGCGGCGGGTGCACCAGTTGGCACAGCGGGGAGTCGTCCCAGGCCACGATGGACAGGTCGGTGGGGACGCCGAGGCCCATCTCCTGGGCCACGGCGAGCCCGGCGATCGCCATCACGTCGTTGTCGTAGATCACCGCGGTGGGGCGTCGGGCGGAGCTGAGCAGCCGCCGGGTGGCGCGCGCCCCCTCCTCGCCGGTGTAGTCCGACCACACGGTCGCCGCGTCGGTGAGCCCGAGCCGGCCGCACACCTCGGCGAAGGCGTCGGTACGGATCTCGGTGTGCAGCAGCGACGGCAGCCCGCCGATCCTGGCGATCTTGCGGTGGCCGAGGGCGACCAGGTACTCCACCGCCTCGGCGAGCGCCGCCGCGTCGTCCGACCAGACGTGGGCCAGCGTGCCGGTGTGCCTCGGCCCGCCGATCACCACGGCGGGTAGTTGCAGCTCCTCCAGGGCGGGCACCCGGATGTCGTCGGTCCGCAGGTCGCAGACGAGGACCCCGTCGACCCGCCGTTCGGCCCACCACCGGCGGTAGACCGCGATCTCCGCCTCCTGGTCGGCCACCACCTGCAGGGTCAGCGCGTACGACCGGGCGGAGAGTTCGGCCTCGACGCCGCTGATCAGCTCCATGAAGAACGGTTCGATGCCGAGTATCCGGGCCGGTCGGCACAGGGCCAGGCCGACGGCGTTGGCGGTGGCGCCGGAGAGCGCGCGGGCGGCGCTGCTCGGGCTGAATCCGATCTCGGTGGCGATCGCCAGGATGCGTTGCCGGGTGGCTTCCGAGACGCCCGGCTGCCCGTTGAGCGCGTACGACACCGCGCCCTTGGACACTCCGGCGCGTCGGGCGACGTCGGCGATGGTCGGCCGCTTCACCGGCGGTTTCCTCCACTTCTCGCGGCCTGGGCAGGCCGTTCTCGGGCCGGGGTCGCCGGCGGTCCTCACGCTACCGGTGCCCGGTCGGGCGGTCGTCCCCGGCCGTGGCCGGTCCCGATCGACGTGGGCGGCTGGTTCGCTTGCTCGGTTAAGTGTGCCGTTCGCGCCGGGCGGGGTGCGTCCCTTCCGCCTGCTGGAAGGGCCCGCTGAGCGCGTCGGCAGGGCGTTGAGGGCAGGTCCGGTTACCGGCCGGGGGTGCTGTTAACCGGCCGTTGACAGTGCCCGGGGTGGGTCGTACGGTGGCCTGACTTATCCGGTTCAGTCGACGTTCCTCGATGTGTGGAGCGTTCCACAAGCGTGCGCGGAGGATGAGATGACACGGTCCTGGACCCGCTGGGCCCGCGCGGCGGCGGTCGGTGCCGTCAGCCTGACGCTGGTCGCGGCGTGCAGCGGTAGGAGCACCACCGGCTCGGACGGCGGCGGCCAGGTCACCCTGAAGATCAATTTCTGGGGCGACTTCGGCCTTCAGGACCTCAAGACCCGTTACGAGGCCGACCACCCCAACATCAAGATCCAACTCAACTCGGGCGAGTACAACGCCCAGCACGAGGATCTCCAGAAGAAACTCGTCGCCGGCTCCGGAGCAGCCGACATCGCCGCCATCGACGAAGGCTTCATGGTCCAGTTCCGCAGCCAGTCCGACAAGTTCGTCAACCTGCTCGACAAGGGCGCCGGCTCGTACGAGAGCAAGTACCTGCCGTGGAAGTGGAAGCAGTCGCTGTCGGCCGACGGCAGGACCCAGATCGGCCTCGGCACCGACGTCGGCGGCCTCGCCATGTGCTACCGCACCGACCTGTTCGCCGCCGCCGGGCTGCCCACCGACCGCGACCAGGTCTCCGCCCTCTGGCCCACCTGGGACAGGTTCATCCAGGTCGGCCAGGACTACACCGGCCGGACGAAGAAGAAGTTCCTCGACTCCGGCACCAACCTGTTCAACCCGATCCTGGGCCAGCAGCCCGTCGGCTTCTACGACGAACAGGAACAGCTCCAGATGGAGCAGGGGCCGAAGGTCGCCTTCGACTACACGATCAGGGCGGTCCAGGCCGGTCTCTCGGCCAACCTGGCCAGCTTCCAGGCCGACTGGGACAAGGGCTTCACCGCCGGCTCGTTCGCCGTACTCGCCTGCCCGGCGTGGATGCTCGGCCACATCAAGGACACCGCACCCGGCACCCAGGGCAAGTGGGACATCGCCGCGGTGCCCGGTGGCGGCGGCAACTGGGGCGGCTCGTTCCTCACCATCCCCAAGCAGGGCAGGCACGTCGACGAGGCGTACGAGCTGCTGGAGTGGCTGGTCCAGCCGGAGCAGCAGATCGAGATCTTCAAGAAGGTCGGCAACCTGCCCTCCCAGCCGGCGCTCTACGCCGACCCGGCGATCGCCGAGTTCAAGAACCCGTTCTTCCACGACGCGCCGGTCGGGCAGATCTTCCCGAAGATGGCGCAGGGGCTGACCCCGCAGTACCTGGGCAGGAGGAACGGCCCGACCCGGGTGGCCGTGGAGAACGTCATCAACCGGGTGCAGAACGGAACCCTGAAGCCGGACGCCGCCTGGGCCGAGGCGGTCAAGGAGGCGGAGAAGGCCCGCACCTCCTGACCGTACGTCGCCCGCCCCTGTACCGTCCCCGGCCCTGGAGGGTGCCCCGTGTCCACCACCCGTGCCGTGCCGCCGTCGAGTCACCGCACCGGTCCGGAGCGTGCCGCCTCCGGGGCCGGCGACCGGTCGCCCGGCTGGCGTGACCGGCTGTACCGGTTCGACCTGCGCTACCTGCCCTACCTGATGGTCGCGCCGTTCTTCCTGCTGTTCGGCGTCTTCGGGCTCTTCCCGCTGCTGTTCAACGGGGTCGTCGCGCTGCGCAACTACCGGCTGGACGACCCCACCCTGCCCTACTGGGCCGGGTTCGCGAACTTCACCCGGCTGTTCGGCGACGAGGATTTCTGGAACGCGCTCTACAACACGTTCGGCATCTTCCTGCTCTCCTCGGTGCCGCAACTGCTGCTGGCGCTGGTGGTCGCCTCGCTGCTCAACCGCAAACTGCGGGCGCAGACCTGGTGGCGGGTCGGGGTGCTGCTGCCGTACGTCACCCCGATCGTGGCCTCGACGATGCTGTTCAGCGCTTTCTTCTCCCGCAGCTTCGGGATGGCGAACTGGCTGCTCGCCGAGGTGGGCATCGGCGGGACGGGGGACGCGGCGATCGACTGGCGGGCCGACAAGCCGCACGCCTGGATCGCCATCGCCACGATGGTCAACTGGAAGTGGATCGGCTACAACGCCCTGCTCTACCTGGCCGCCATGCAGTCCATCCCGCGCGACGTCTACGAGGCGTCGGCGATCGACGGGGCCGGCCCGTGGCGGCAGCTCTGGCGGATCACCGTGCCGATGATCCAGCCGGTGATCGTGTTCACGGTGGTGCTGTCCACCATCGGCGGGCTGCAACTGTTCACCGAGCCGATGCTGTTCGACCTCAACGCGCAGGCAGCCACCGGCGGGCCGAACGGCGAGTGGCAGACCATCGCCCAGCTCATCTACAAGGTCGGCTGGAAGGACCTCAACCTCGGCTACGCCGCCGCCATGTCCTGGGCGCTGTTTCTGATCATCCTGCTGGTCACCGGCCTCAACACCCTGCTCACCAACCGCCTGTCGGGGGGTCGCCGGTGAGCGCCGTCGCCCCGCCGCGACCCACCGCGCCGGTCCGCAGGCGGCGCCGGCCCGCCCTGCTGGGTCGCGCGCCGCAGGACACCCCCGCCGGCCTCGGCACGTACCTGCTGCTGTCGTTGACCTTCCTGTTCGCCGCGTTTCCGCTGTACTGGATGTTCGTCATCGCCACCAGCGACGACGAGGCGCTGGCGAAGCTGCCCCCGGCGGTCGTGCCCGGCGACCGGTTCCTGGCCAACCTGGAGGAGGTCTTCTCCCTCCAGGACGTCTACTTCGCCGCCTCCCTGGTCAACAGCGTCATCGTGTCGACCGTGGTGACCGCCTCGGTGCTGTTCTTCTGCTCGCTGGCCGGGTTCGCCTTCGCCAAGCTGCGGTTCCGGGGCAGCAACGCGCTGATGCTGCTCGTCGTGCTCACCCTCACCGTGCCCAACCAGCTCGGCATCGTCGCGCTCTACATCGTGATGGGCAGGCTCGGCTGGAACGGCACCCTGCTGGCGGTGATCGCGCCGGGCCTGGTCACCGCGTTCGGGGTGTTCTACATGCGGCAGTTCATCGTCAACAGCGTCCCCGACGAGCTGGTCGAGTCGGCCCGGGTCGACGGGGCGACCACCATGCGGATCTACCGCAGCATCGCGCTGCCGGCGATCCGCCCGGCCCTGGCGGTGCTGGGCCTGCTCACCTTCGTGGCCACCTGGAACGACTTCCAGTGGCCGCTGATCACGCTCAGCGGCACCGACTATCCGACCTCGATGGTGGCCATCTCCGATCTGGCGAGCGGCAACTACGTCATCTACCGTCGGGTGCTCGCGGGGGCGTTCATCGCCACGGTCCCGCTGCTGGTGATGCTCTTCATCGGCGGCCGCCAGATCGTCCGGGGAATCATGGAAGGCGCGGTGAAGTCGTGAACCGTCAGGCGTTGCACGAGGGATGGCAGTTGCGCGCGGTGTCCGGGCCGCAGGTGCCCGACGCCGTCGCCGGCCGGTCGGTGCCGGCCACCGTGCCGGGTTGCGTGCACACCGACCTGCTCGCCGCCGGCCTGATCGACGACCCCTACCTCGACGCCAACGAGACGACGCTTGCCTGGATCGGCCGCACCGACTGGGAGTACGCGACCACGTTCGTGCACCGGCCCGGCGACGACGACCGGGTCGAGCTGGTCTGCGCCGGGCTGGACACGGTCGCCACGATCACGCTCAACGGTGTCGAGGTCGGCCGCACCGCGAACATGCACCGGTCGTACCGGTTCGACGTGGCCCGGGCGCTGCGGCCGGGGGAGAACACTCTCGCCGTCCGGTTCGCCTCGGCGTACCGCTACGCCGAGGCGCAGCGGGACCGGCTCGGCGACCGGCCCAACGCCTACCCGGAGCCGTTCCCGTTCATCCGCAAGATGGCCTGCAACTTCGGCTGGGACTGGGGGCCGACGCTGGTCACCGCCGGGATCTGGCAGGAGATCGGGCTGCACGCCTGGTCGACCGCCCGGCTCGGCACCGTCCGTCCACTGGTGACGGTCGTCGACGGGCGGGGCCGGGTGGAGCTGCACGTCGCGGTGGAGCGGGCGACGGACACGCCGCTGACCGTCCGCGCCGAGGTCGCCGGGGTGACCGGCGAGGCGACCGTCGCGGCCGGGCAGCGCACGGCCGTGCTGACGCTCACCGTCGCCGACCCCGAGTTGTGGTGGCCCCGGGGGTACGGCGCACAGCCCCTGCACCCGCTGACGGTGACCCTGGCGACGGCCGACGGCCGCCCGCTGGACACCTGGTCGCAGCGGATCGGCTTCCGCTCGGTACGCCTGGACACCGCCCCCGACGCCCACGGCACCCCGTTCACCCTGCACGTCAACGACGTGCCGGTGCTGGTCCGGGGGGTCAACTGGATCCCCGACGACGCGTTCCCCACCCGGATCACCCGGGACCGGCTGGCCCAGCGGTTCACCCAGGCCGCCGACGCCAACGTCAACCTGCTGCGGGTCTGGGGCGGCGGCCGGTACGAGTCGACCGACTTCTACTCCCTCGCCGACGAACACGGCCTGCTGGTGCAGCAGGACTTCCTGTTCGCCTGTGCGGCGTACCCGGAGGAGGAGCCGTTCGGCGGCGAGGTCGAGGCGGAGGCGCGCGAGCAGGTGACCCGGCTGGCCGGGCACCCGTCGCTGGTGCTCTGGACCGGCAACAACGAGAACATCTGGGGCTGGCACGACTGGGACTGGCAGGAGCCGCTGGCCGGCCGCACCTGGGGCCGGGGCTTCTATCTCGACCTGCTGCCCCGGGTGGTGGGCGAGCTGGACCCGACCCGCCCGTACTGGCCGGGAAGCCCGTGGTCGGGCGACGAGGACATCCACCCCAACGACCCGGCGCACGGCACCACACACATCTGGGACGTCTGGAACACCGACGACTACACGAAGTACCGCCAGTACGTCCCCCGGTTCGTCGCCGAGTTCGGCTACCAGGCGCCCCCGGCGTACGCGACGCTGCGCCGGGCGTTGTCCGACGATCCGCTCGCGCCCGACTCGCCGGGGATGGCCCACCACCAGAAGGCCGCCGACGGGGACGCCAAGCTGCGCCGTGGCCTCGACGCGCACCTGCCCGCCCCGGTCGACTTCGACGACTGGCACTACCTGACCCAGCTCAACCAGGCGCGGGCCATCCAGCTGGGGGTGGAACACTTCCGGTCGCACCGGGACGTCTGCTCCGGCACCATCGTCTGGCAGCTCAACGACTGCTGGCCGGTCACCTCCTGGTCGGCCGTCGACGGCGACGGGCGCCGCAAACCCCTGTGGTACGCGCTGCGCCGGGCGTACGCCGACCGGCTGCTCACCGTCCAGCCCCGCGACGGTGGGCTGGTGCTGGTCGCGGTGAACGAGACCGGCACCCCGTGGCGGGCCCCGCTGACGGTGACCCGGTCCACCCTGACCGGCGAGCCGAGGGCGAAGACGTCGTACCCGCTCGACGTGCCGGCGTACGCGGCGGTGACGGTGCCGCTGCCGGCGGACCTGGCGGTGGCCGAGGAGGAACGCCGGGAGCTGCTGGTCGCCGAGGCCGGGGACACCGCCGAGCGGGCCCTGTGGTTCTTCGCCGAGGACCGGGACGCGCACTGGCCGGCGGCCCGCTTCGACGCGACGGTGGAGGCGGTCGACGGCGGTCAGCGGGTCCGGGTCACCGCGCGGACCGTGCTGCGGGACCTGACGCTCTTCCCGGACCGGCTCGATCCGGCCGCCGAGGTGGACACCGCGCTGGTCACCCTGCTGCCGGGGGAGTCGGTCACGTTCACGGTGCGTTCCGGTACGCCGCTGGACCCGGCGGCGTTGACCACCCGGCCGGTGTTGCGCTGCGTCAACGACCTGGTCGGCGACGCGACCGGGACCCCGGCGGGCTGACCGACGGGTCGCCGCCCCTTGACAGCCCCGATCCGATCAGCGAGGGTCGATGCGTTCCGGGTGCGGCGGCGCGCTCCTTCCCCTCGCTCGAAGGGCAGCCGTGATGTCGTTGACGCTCACCCGCCGGCACCTGTTCCGTATCGGCGGGGCCACCCTCGTCGTCGCCGCCGGCACCGGTCTCGGCCTGCCCGCCCTGGCCGCCGGCACCGTCACCGTCGACCTGGTGGTCTACGGCGCGACCTCGGCCGGGATCATGGCCGCCGTGCAGATGCGCCGGCTCGGCGGCACCGCCGTGATCGTCGAACCGGGCCGCCACGTCGGCGGGCTCACCACCGGCGGGCTCGGCTACACCGACAGCGGGACCAGCGCCGCCATCGGTGGCCTCGCCGGGGAGTTCTACCGCCGGGTGTACGCCCGCTACCACGGCACCCCGGTCACCCCCGACTCGCCTATGCGGCTGGTCTTCGAGCCGCACGTGGCCGCCGGGGTCCTCGACGACCTACTCACCGAGCACGCGGTCCCGGTCTACCTGGACGCCCCGCTGGCCACGGTCACGCGGGCCGGCGACCGGATCACCGGGCTGGTCACCGAACACGGGCAGCTCTTCACCGGCCCGATGTTCGTCGACGCGACGTACGAGGGTGACCTGATGGCCGCCGCCGGGGTGTCGTACACCGTCGGCCGGGAGGCCAACACCGCGTACGGCGAGACCATCAACGGGGTGCAGTTGCGCGGGGAACACCAGTTCACCAGGCCGGTCGACCCGTACGTGGTGCCGGGTGACCCGGCCAGCGGGCTGCTTCCCGGCATCTCCGCCGCTCCGGTCGCACGCAACGGCACCGGCGACGACCGGATCCAGGCGTACAACTTCCGGCGGTGCCTGACCCAGGCCGCCGGCCGGGTCCCGTTCCCGCAGCCGGCCGGCTACGACCCGGCCGACTACGAACTGCTGCTGCGGTACGTGCAGGCCGGCTACACCGGGCCGTTCTTCACCACCCAGAGCGTCGGCGGCGGCAAGACCGACTCGAACAACACCGGGGCGTTCTCCACCGACTTCATCGCCGCGAACCACGCCTACCCGACGGCGAGCCGGGCGCAGCGGGACAGCCTGACCGCCGACCACCTGACGTACCAGCAGGGGCTGATGTGGTTCCTGGCCAACGACCCCCGGCTGCCGGCATCGGTGCGGTCCGGGGTCGCCGGCTGGGGCCTGGCCGCCGACGAGTTCACCGCCACCGGCAACTGGCCCCCGCAGCTCTACGTCCGTGAGGCCCGCCGGATGGTGTCGGCGTACGTGATGACCGAGCGGGACTGCCGGGGCACCGTGCGGGCCGCCGACTCGATCGGGTTGGCCAGCTACACCATGGACTCGCACAACTGCCAGCGGGTGGTGGTCGACGGGCTGGTCAAGAACGAGGGGGACGTGCAGGTCGGGGTGCCCGGCCCGTACCCGGTCAGCTACCGGTCGGTCGTGCCCGCCGCCGGGCAGTGCGCCAACCTGTTCGTGCCGGTCTGCCTGTCGGCCACCCACATCGCGTACGGGTCGATCCGGATGGAACCGGTCTTCATGATCCTCGCCCAGTCGGCGGCGACGGCGGCGAAACTGGCGCTCGACGCGGGCGTGCCGGTGCAGCAGGTGGACGTGGCGGCCCTCCAGGCCCGGCTGCGCCGGGACGGGCAGATCCTCGCCTGGCCGCCCACCGTCGACGGCGAGATCGTGGTGGACAACCGGTCGGCCGGGGTCACCCGGGCCGGCGTCTGGGTGGGCAGCACCGCGATCGGCGGCTACTGGGGGTCGGACTACGAGCACGACGGCAACACCGGCAAGGGCGTCAACCGGCTGCGGTTCACCCCGTCCCTGCCGACGGCCGGGAGCTGGACGGTCCACCTGCGCTGGACGGCCGACCCGAACCGGGCGGGCAACGTCCCGGTCGACGTGGTGCACGGCGGCGGGGTGACCACCCGGGTGGTCGACCAGCGCACGTCGGGCGGGCAGTGGGTGTCGCTGGGGACGTACCAGTTCCCGGCTGGTACGGCCGGCAGCGTGCTGATCCGCACCGAGGGCACCGACGGGTACGTGGTCGCCGACGCGGCCCGCTTCGTCCCGGCCTGACCCTTCCTCACTTCTCGAAGACGGCGAGGACGTTGAGCCCGGGGCCGGACTTCAGGGTGCCCACGATCCGCAGCCCGTGCTGGTTGCCACGGCGGATCATCGAGTACGCGTAGATTCCTGTCTCGAAGTTGCGCCGACCCCGCAGGGAGAGTTGGAGCGACCTGTCGTTGAGGTGGACCCGGTAATCCACCCACTGGGCCGGGCCGCCGTCGCCGATGCCCCGTTCGAGCACGTTCATCGCGGCGATGGCGCTGTAGTTGTCCGAGAACCAGCGCCAGTACTCGCGCTTCGTCGCAGGTTCCTCGGTCGCCGGGTAGTGCGGCGGCAGCGTACGGACGGTGCGGGAGATCTCGGCCACCAGGTCGTCGAAGATCGCAACCACTCTTCCGGTCGCCAGTTCGGCGGCCAGCGGAATGATCGCCTGCCCGGCGGGAAGATCGACGAAGACGAGTGCCCGGGGGCTGTCCCCGATGAAGTTCCGGTCGAGGTCGTCCAGCCAGCTCTCGTCCTGGGCGAATGTCACCCTGTCGGGTAGATGGGCCGCATAGTGCAGGGCGAGTTGGAGGAGTTGCCGGTGCGGGTTCCTGATCGGGTGAAGCTCGATCGAGTCTCCCTGCTCGGCCTGCGTCGACTTCTCGCGACCGTGCGTCCCCTCCAGGGCGACGTGAGCATCGAGGAACGGGAAGAGGGAGGCCAGCAGGTCCCTGGTTCCGATGCGGGCCCCCAGCTTTCCGCCGGTGCTGCTCCTCGACACCCGGATGTCCCTGGTCGACAGAGTGATCTTGCCGGTCTCGTGTTCGGGCATGACCACCGCGTCGTAGAACGCTGACACCTGGTCCCGGTCGATGAACAGCGGGGCGTCGGCAAGCCAGGAGAACGGGAGTTCCGGTTCTGCGTCCGGGTGCGGATGAGCGCTCATCTCTCCCCAACGATGCTCGGCGATCCGTACCGCCTCCGGTCCTTGCGGCCCTGCGGCACCGTCCACGGTAGAACACGGCGTCAGCCCTGGATGGCTCCCGACCGGCGATCAGCGTGACAGCGGTGTTGCGACCGTGCCGGCACGTTGGGTAAGTTCGGCGGCACGCCGTCGAGCCGGAAGGAGGTCAGAACGATGTCCGATGTTCTGCGCCCCCTCCGCGTCCCGGCGTCCACGCGGATCTGACCGGGGCGTTCGCCTTCCGGAGGATTCCCCATGACCGACCTGGTCATCCGCCCGCTCGTCGCGGGCGAGGAAGATCTGTTCGAGTCCATGCCCGACCCGCTGCCCCAACTGCGCAAGGTCGGTTACGCCGACGGTGTCGCCGGGGGTGGCTACCGGCCCGAGCGCACCTGGATCGCCCTGCGGGGCGGCCGGGTGGTCGGTCGGGCCGCGTGGCTCCTGCCGCCCGGGGCCGTCGGTGCGCCCTGGCTGGACCGCTTCGACCTGACCGCCGAACCTGAGGTGGGTGCCGAGCTGCTGCGGGCGGCCCACGATGCGCTCGGTGGCCCGTACCCCTATCACGCCGGGCTGCCCGCGCACTGGCGGCGGCGGCCGGAGGTGCTCGCCGTGGTCCGGGCGTCGCTGGCGGCGGCCCGACTCGCCGGGCTGGTCGAGCGGGGCGAGCGACTCCGCTGCTCGTGGGCGGGCACCCCACTGCCGGCGACCGCCGGCCGCTACGCCGTCCGCCCGGCCAACGACGGCAGCGAGGTCGACGCCCTCGTCGCCCGGATCCCCGAGCCGGCCGTGCTGACCGGCCGGGAGGTCGCCCGGGCGGTGGCCGGGGTGGACCTGGCCACCGATCCACGGGCCTGGCTGACCGGCGCGACCTGGCGGGTCGCCCTGGTCGACGGGGAGCCGGTCGGGCTCGCCGGGACGACCGGGGACGCCTGTTTCCCACAGCTCGGCTACCTCGGCCTGCTGGACGGGGCGGCGCGGGGCGAGTTGCTTGCCGACTCGGTCGCGGCGTTGGTGGCCGAGGGGGCCCGGGAGGTGGTGGCCGACGTGGACGCCCACCGGGTCGCGGTGGTCGCCGAGCTGGA
>NZ_JBMDWU010000332.1:0-23043 GCF_048594385.1 Micromonospora sp.
CCACCGCCGTACCTGACCGACAGGCCGGCCGGGCCGGCCCGGCTGCTGGATGCGATCGGACGATGGCGGGCGTGACGATGGACGACATGGACCACACGGAGCGAGGAGGCGGCGTGAATCCGCTGCGCGACGCGCAGGACCGACGACTCCCCCGGATCCCGGAGCCGTGCGCCCTGGTGATCTTCGGGGTGACCGGTGACCTGGCGCGCACGAAGCTGCTGCCGGCGGTTTACGACCTGGCCAACCGGGGCCTGCTGCCCCCCGGTTTCGTGGTGCTGGGCTTCGCCCGCCGCGACTGGGGCGACGGCGACTTCGAGGCGTTGGCCCACGAGTCGGCCAAGCAGCACGCCCGGACACCGTGGCGCGAGGAGGTGTGGGGCCGGCTGGCCGGCAACATCAAGTTCGTCGGTGGCTCGTTCGACGACGACGCCGCCTTCGACAAGCTCGCCGCGACGCTGAACCAGCTGCGTGACAGCCACGGCATCCACGGCAACGCCGCGTTCTACTTCTCCATCCCCCCGACGGCCTTCCCGGTGGTGCTCAAGCAACTGGCCCGCACCGGAATGGCCGACAACGAGAAGTGCGGCGGCTGGCGGCGGGTGGTGGTGGAGAAACCGTTCGGCAACGACCTGCCCTCGGCCAAGGAACTCAACGACCTGGTCGACGACGTGTTCACCCGGCAGGACGTCTTCCGGATCGACCACTACCTCGGCAAGGAGACGGTCCAGAACATCCTCGCCCTGCGGTTCGCCAACAACCTGTTCGAGCCGCTGTGGAACTCCAAGTACGTCGACTCGGTGCAGATCACCATGGCCGAGGACGTCGGCATCGGCACCCGGGCCGGCTTCTACGACTCGGTCGGCACCGCCCGCGACGTGCTCCAGAACCACCTGCTCCAACTGCTCGCCCTGGTCGCCATGGAGGAGCCCACCAGCTTCGACGCCGACGAGATCCGGGCCGAGAAGCTGAAGGTGCTCAAGGCGATCACCCTGCCGAAGGACGTCGCCCGGGACACCGTACGTGGCCAGTACCTGCCCGGTTGGGTGGGCGGCCAGCGGGCCGTCGGCTACCTCGACGAGGAGGGCGTCCCCGCCGACTCGACCACCGAGACGTACGTGGCCGTCGAGCTGGGCATCCAGAACCGGCGCTGGGCCGGGGTGCCGTTCTACATCCGGGCCGGCAAGCGGCTGCCCCGGCGGGTCACCGAGGTGGCCATCATGTTCAAGAAGGCGCCGCACCTGCCGTTCAACACGGCCGACATGGAGTCGCTGGGCAACAACCAGCTCGTCATCCGGGTGCAGCCGGACGAGGGCGTGGTGCTGAAGTTCGGGTCGAAGGTGCCCGGCACCACGATGGAGGTCCGCGACATCGCGATGGACTTCCAGTACGGCGAGGCGTTCACCGAGTCCAGCCCCGAGGCGTACGAGCGGCTGGTGCTGGACGTGCTGATCGGCGACCGGACGCTCTTCCCGGACGCCGCCGAGGTGGAGCAGAGCTGGGCGGTGGTGGACCCGCTGGAGCACGCCTGGGAGGGCACCAAGCCGGAGCCGTACCGTTCCGGCGAGTGGGGTCCCCGGGCCGCCGACGAGATGCTGGCCCGCGAGGGCCGCGCCTGGCGGCGGGCGTGAACGGGCAGGTAGGTAGCAGGCACAGCGGGCGGACCGGGAGGCACCAGTGATCGGGCTGTGGGACACCACCGGCAACGAGGTGGTCAAGGCGCTCGCCGCCGAGCGGCGCAGCGCCGGCGGGGTGGCCAGTGGGATGGCGCTCACCCTGATCGTCGTGGTCGACGAGAAGCGGGTCCGGGACGCGGAGGCGGCGGCCACCATCGCCGCCGCCGCGCACCCGTGCCGGCTGCTCGTCGTCGTCCGCGCCGACGTGGAGCGGGAACGCAACCGGTTGGACGCGGAGATCGTCGTCGGCGGCCGGCTGGGCCCGTGCGAGGCGGTGGTGACCCGGATGTACGGCCGGCTCGCCCTGCACGCCGAGTCGGTGGTGATGCCGCTGCTGGTGCCGGACGTGCCGGTGGTCACCTGGTGGCACGGCGAACCACCGGCGGAGATCGCCACCGACTTCCTCGGGGTGGTCGCCGACCGGCGGATCACCGACTGCGCGCAGGCCGTCGACCCGATCGAGGCGCTGCGGGAGCGGGCGCGGGACTACGCCCCCGGGGACACCGACCTGGCGTGGACCCGGATCACCCCGTGGCGCACCCTGGTCGCCGGGGCGTTCGACACCACCGAGGCGCGGGTCACCGAGGCGACGGTGGTGGCCCCGCGTACCGACCCGACGGCGGCGCTGATGCGGGGTTGGCTGGCCGCCCGGCTCGGCATCGACCCGCAGTGGCAGCACACCGACGACCACCCGAGGATGCGTCAGGTGCAGCTACGTTGCGAAAACGGTGACGAGCTGACGCTGACCCGGGACGACAGCCTGGCGACGTTCCGGCGTACCGGCCAGGACGATCGGGTGCTGCCGCTGGTGCGCCGGCCGCTCGGTGACGAGCTGGCCGAGGAGCTGCGCCGGCTCGACACCGACCAGGTGTACGCCGAGGCGTTGGGCGCGGCGGCCGGCCTGTCCGGCCTGGAGCAGCGCCCGGCGCAGCGGGTGCACGTCTGGAAGGACCCGGCCACCGCGCGCCGGGCGGAGGCCGGCGTCAGCACACACGCCGGCACCAGCGCATCCTGACGTACGCCGGTGGGCGGTCCTGCGGGGCCGCCCACCGGCGTACGGTGCCTGCCCGCCCACGGGCGGCCCGGCACGACGAGTTCCCCACCGGCACCCGGCGGGCCGACCGGTTCCCGCCACGACGACCAGGACCGCGTCGCGCGGTCAGGAAAGGCCAACATGAGTGAGGCGAGTGTCGCCGTGCACGCCGACGCCGACCTGCTGGCGCAGGCGGTGGCGGCCCGGCTGGTGGTGAAGCTGCTCGACGCGCAGGCGGAGCGGGGCGCGGCGTCGATCGTGCTGACCGGGGGGCGGATCGCCGCGGCGGTCTACCGGGCGGTGGGCGCGTTGCCCGCCCACGACGCCGTCGACTGGTCCCGGGTGGACGTCTGGTGGGGCGACGAGCGGTTCCTGCCGGCGGGCGACCCGGAGCGCAACGAGACGCAGGCCCGCGCCGCGCTGCTGGACGCGATGCCGCTGGACCCGGCCCGGGTGCACCCGATGCCGGCCACCGACGGCCCGACCGGCGACGACCCGGAGGCCGGTGCCGCCGCGTACGCCGAGGAGCTGGCCCGGGCGGCCCGGCCCGGGCATGCCGCGCTGCCCCACTTCGACGTGCTGATGCTGGGTGTCGGTGAGGACGGGCACGTGGCGTCGGTCTTCCCCGAGCACCCGGTGCACCACGACACCCGGCCGGTCAGCGCGGTGCGGGGCAGCCCGAAGCCGCCGCCGGTGCGGACCACCCTCACCCTGCCGGCGATCAACACCGCCGAGGAGGTCTGGCTGGTCGCCAGCGGGGCCGACAAGGCACGGGCGGTGGGAATGGCGCTGGCCGGGGCCGGCCCGAAGCAGCTCCCGGCGGCCGGGGTGCAGGGCGTCTCGCGGACCCTGTGGCTGCTCGACCGGGCGGCGGCGGCCGACGTGCCGACCCGGCTGCGCAGCCTGCGCTGAGCGCCGGGCGGTCCGCCCGCCCGCCGGTCGGCTCACGCCGCCGCGGTGGTCACTCCCGGCCGCGGCGGCGGCGCAGCGCGGCCAACGCCTCGGCCAGCAGCGCCTCCCCCTCCTCCGGGGTACGCCGTTCCTTCACGTACGCCAGGTGGGTCTTGTAGGGCTCGGGACGGGTACGTCCGGGCGGGTTCTGGGCGTCCTGGCCGGCGGGCAGGCCGCAGCGCGGACAGTCCCAGACGGCCGGCTCCTCGGCGTCCAACGCCAACCGGATCTCGGTGGCGTGGTCGTTGCGGCACCAGTAGGTGACCGCGCGGCGGGGGGCCGGCTCGTACCGTTCGGTGGGGCGTTCCGGCCCCGAACCGATCCGGGAACCGCGGATGACGTTGCCACTGGGCACACTCGCTCCTGTCGTCGGAGGGGACCACCGCCTGAGGCTGGCGGTGGGCGACGGTGGCGGAGAAAACAACTGCGCGCGGTCCGTGACGGACCGCGCGCAGATTGTACGACCTGATCGTGTCGCTCAGGACCCGCTGTTGAGCTGGAGCCGGAGCCAGAGGCCGAGCCCGACGATGCAGGCGAACCAGACGATGCTCACCAGGACGGTGTAGCGGTCCAGGTTCTTCTCGGCCACCGACGAGCCGGCCAGGCTGGAGCTGACCCCACCGCCGAACATGCTCGACAGCCCGCCGCCCTTACCCCGGTGCAGCAGGATGAGCATGGTGAGCAGAACGCTCGTGATGACCAGCAACACGATCAACGTGTATGCGAACCAGATCGGCATGGCTGGGGTCAGTCCTCTCGTTACGATCCTCGCCCGGACAGATCGGGCACGGCGGCACCGACCGGTGGACGGGCGGAGTCAAGAATAGCGAGCGATCAGGCGACCGTGTGCTCCGGGAAGCGGCAGATCTTCGCGAACTCCTCGGCGTCGAGGCTGGCCCCGCCCACCAACGCCCCGTCCACGTCCGGCTGGGACATGATCGACGCGACGTTCGACGACTTCACCGAGCCGCCGTAGAGGATCCGGACCTGGTCGGCGGTGCCCTGGTCGTAGGTCTCGACCAGCCGCTTGCGGACCTCCCCGCAGACCTCCTGGGCGTCCTCGGGGGTGGCCGTCTTGCCGGTGCCGATCGCCCAGACCGGCTCGTACGCGACCACGACCTTGGTGACCTGCTCGGCGGTGAGCCCCTTGAGGGCGCCGTCGAGCTGGTCGCAGCAGTGCGGGACGTGCCGCAGCTGCTCGCGGATCTCCAGGCCCTCACCGATGCAGAGGATCGGGGTGAGCCCGTTGGCCAGCGCGGCGGCCACCTTCGCGTTGACGATCGCGTCGTCCTCGTAGTGGTACTGCCGCCGCTCCGAGTGCCCGACCGCCACGTAGGTGCAGCCCAGCTTGGCCAGCATCGCCCCGGAGATGTCCCCGGTGTACGCGCCGGACTGGTACGGCGACAGGTCCTGCCCGCCGTAGCCGATGAGCAGCTTGTCGCCGTCCACCGCGGTCTGCACGGTGCGCAGGTCGGTGAAGGGCGGCAGGACCACCGTCTCGACGGCGGTGAGCTGCTGCTCGGTGAGGCTCGCGGCCAGCTTCTGCACCAGCAGGTTGGCCTCGAGGTGGTTGAGGTTCATCTTCCAGTTGCCGGCCATCAGCGGCCGGCGGGTGACGCTCGCCATCAGTTCTCCAGGGCCGCGATGCCGGGGAGGGTCTTGCCCTCCAGGTATTCCAGGGAGGCGCCGCCACCGGTGGAGATGTGATTGAAACCGGACTCGTCCAGCCCAAGCGAGCGCACTGCCGCAGCGGAGTCACCGCCACCGACCACGGTGAACGCGTCGGTCTTGGTGATCGCCTCGGCGACCCCCCGGGTGCCGCCCGCGAACGCCGGCATCTCGAACACGCCCATCGGGCCGTTCCAGAAGACCGTCTTCGCCCCGGCGAGCGCGGCGGTGAAGCCGGCCACCGTCTCCGGGCCGATGTCCAGGCCGAGCCGGTGGCTGGGGATGCCGTCGGCCGGCACCGTGTCGTGCGCGGCGTCCGGGGCGAAGGCGTCGGCCGCCACCACGTCGACCGGGAGCAGGATCTTGCCGTCGGCACGGGCCAGGAGGTTGCCGCAGGTCTCGACCATCTCCTCCTCCAGCAGCGAGGTGCCCACCTCGTGGCCCTGGGCCTTGAGGAAGGTGAAGCACATCCCGCCGCCGATGAGCAGCCGGTCGACGGTCGGCAGCAGCGCCTCGATGACCGCCAGCTTGTCGGAGACCTTGGAACCGCCGAGCACCACCACGTACGGGCGCTCCGGCTCGCCGGTCAGCCGGGACAGCACCTCCACCTCACGCAGCACCAGCCGGCCCGCCACGTGCGGCAGCCGGGCCGGTACGTCGTGGACGCTGGCGTGCTTGCGGTGCACCGCGCCGAACGCGTCGTCCACGTACGCCTCGCCGAACGCGGCGAGCTGGTCGGCGAAGGCCCCCCGCTCGGTGTCGTCCTTGCTGGTCTCCCCCTTGTTGAAGCGGAGGTTCTCCAGCAGGGCCACCTGGCCGTCGGCCAGCGCGTCCACGGTGGCGCGGGCGGACTCGCCGACGGTGTCGGTGGCGAAGTGCACAGGCGCGTCGAGCAGCTCACCGAGCCGCCCGGCGACCGGGCGGAGGCTGTACTGCGGGTCCGGGGCACCCTTCGGGCGACCCAGGTGCGAGCAGACCACGACCTTCGCCCCGGCCTGCACGAGCGCGCCCAGGGTGGGCAGGACGGCCCGGATCCGGCCGTCGTCGGTGATCTCCCCGGTCTGCTTGTCGAGCGGGACGTTCAGGTCGGCGCGCACCAGCACGCGCCGACCCGACACCCCCTCGGCGAGCAGGTCGTCGAGGTTGCGGATGCTCACAGAGCTAACTCTCCGTTCGTGACTGCGGGGCTCGCAAGCTCACTGCTCGCACTCACAGCGAGGAACCCACCAGCTTGACCAGGTCGACGAGCCGGTTGGAGTAGCCCCACTCGTTGTCGTACCAGCCGACGACCTTCACCTGGTTGCCGATGACCTTGGTCAGCGGCGCGTCGAAGATGCACGACGCCGGGTCGGTGACGATGTCGGACGAGACGATCGGGTCCTCGTTGTAGACCAGGATGCCCTTGAGCGGGCCGTCCGCGGCAGCCTTGATCGCGGCGTTGACCTCGTCCACGGTGGTCTCCCGGCCGACCTCGACGGTCAGGTCGGTGGCCGAGCCGGTCGGGATCGGCACCCGCAGCGCGTAACCGTCCAGCTTGCCCTTGAGCACCGGCAGCACCAGCCCGATCGCCTTGGCGGCACCGGTCGAGGTGGGGACGATGTTCAGCGCGGCGGCGCGGGCGCGACGCAGGTCCTTGTGCGGCGCGTCCTGGAGGTTCTGGTCCTGCGTGTACGCGTGGATCGTGGTCATCAGGCCCTTCTCGATGCCGAAGGTGTCCTGCAGGACCTTCGCCATCGGGGCCAGGCAGTTCGTGGTGCACGACGCGTTGGAGATGATGGTGTGCTTGGCCGGGTCGTACTGGTCGTGGTTCACGCCCATGACGACCGTGACGTCCTCGTTCTTCGCCGGGGCGGAGATGATGACCTTCTTGGCCCCGCCGTCGATGTGCGCCTTGGCCTTGGTGCCGTCGGTGAAGAAACCGGTGGACTCGATGACGACGTCCGCGCCGGCGTCGCCCCACGCCAGCTTCGCCGGGTCCTTCTCGGCGAACGCCTTGATGGTCTTGCCACCGACGGTGATCTCGTCGGCGGTGGCCTTGACCTCGTGCGGCAGGCGACCGAGGATGCTGTCGTACTTGAGCAGGTGGGCGAGCGTCGCGTTGTCGGTCAGGTCGTTCACGGCGACGACCTCGATGTCGGCGCCGGACGCCAGCACGGCCCGGAAGAAGTTACGGCCGATGCGGCCGAAGCCGTTGATGCCAACCCGGATGGTCACAGGTCCCATCTCCTCGCGTTCTGGTCCGCCGACGTCAGAACGGGCCGGCGGAGGTGTGTGCGCCGGCCGGTGAGCCGGCCGTTGACGATTCGTCTCGGCCACCCCGCCACGGTCTGGGAGGACCTGACCGCCCGAGGCGGCGTGCACGGCGAGGAGTGCCTGTGCCGGCCCCCTTGCCGTACCCATCGACCCTATCCGAGCGTGCCCCGCCGCCATGCGGCGGGTGGTGACCCCGTCGGGTCGACGGCACGGCACGCCCCACCCACCCGACCCGGGGCACGTCACGCCCACCGGCCCGTGCCTCGCACGCGCCCGCGGGATGGCGGCCCACCGTCCTATCAGACCACGAGCATGTCCGGCGTGACTGCCGCTTCGGTATCCGGGATGCCCAGGTCACGGGCCCGCTTGTCGGCCAGCGCCAGCAGCCGGCGGATCCGCCCGGCGATCGCGTCCTTGGTCAACGGCGGGTCGGCCAGCGCGCCCAACTCCTCCAGCGACGCCTGCCGGTGCTCCAGCCGGAGCTGACCGGCCGAGGTGAGGTGGTTCGGGGCGTCGTCGGCGAGGATCTCCAGCGCCCGGGTGACCCGGGCGGCGGCGGCCACCGCGGCCCGCGCCGAGCGGCGCAGGTTGGCGTCGTCGAAGTTCGCCAGCCGGTTGGCGGTGGCCCGCACCTCGCGGCGGACCCGACGCTCCTCCCAGGCCAGCACGCTGGAGTGGGCGCCGATCCGGGTGAGCAGCGCGGCGATCGCGTCACCGTCCTTGACCACCACCCGGTCCACGCCGCGCACCTCGCGGTTCTTGGCGGTGATGCCGATCCGGCGGGCCGCGCCGACCAGGGCCAGCGCCGACTCCGGACCCGGGCAGGTGATCTCCAGGGCGCTGGAGCGGCCCGGCTCGGTCAGCGAGCCGTGCGCCATGAACGCGCCCCGCCAGGCCGACACCGCGCAGCAGACGTTCGCCGCCACCACGTGCGGCGGCAGCCCGCGTACCGGCCGGCCCCGGACGTCGAGCAGGCCGGTCTGCCGGGCCAGCGCCTCGCCGTCCTTGACCACCCGGACGATGAAGTGGCTGCCCTTGCGCAGCCCACCGGAGGCGAGCACGTGGATCTCGCTGGGATAGCCGTAGACCTCGGCGATCTCCCGGCGCAGCCGACGGGCTACCGCCCCGGTGTCCAGCTCGGCCTCCACCACCACCCGACCGGAGACGATGTGCAGCCCACCGGCGAACCGCAGCAGCGCGGCCATCTCCGCCCGCCGGCAGCAGGGCTTGGGCACGTCGACCCGGCTCAGCTCGTCCTTGACCGCAGCCGTCATCGCCATTGTGCGCCCCCTCACGGACCGGTACCGGCGTGTCGCCGGTGATTACGTACGTGCTTAACGATCGGCGCCCAGTACAGGCACCAGTGCCGCAGCCAGGGCGGCCGGATCGTGACGGGGTGTGCCGTCGTCGACGGCGACCGGGGCGAGGACCAACCGGGCACCAAGCGATTCTGCCGCACGCCCGACCGGTTCGGGGTCACCCACCGCCTTGGAGTCGGCCACCACGTAGTCCACGGTGAGCTGCGGAAGGTACCAGCGCAGGGCGGCCAGGTGGTCGGCCACCGAGAGCCCCAGGGTCTCCTGCTCGGCGGCCAGGTTCAGGGTGACCAGCCGGCGGGCCGGGCTGGTCACGATCGCCTCGGCCAACCCCGGCACCAGCAGGTGCGGCAGGACGCTGGTGTACCAGCTCCCCGGCCCGAAGATCAGCCAGTCCGCCCCGCCGACCGCGGCCACCGCCTCCGCACAGGCCACCGGCGCGTCCGGGGTGATCCGCAGCGCCTCCACCGTGCCGGTGGTCACCGCCACGTGGCGCTGGCCGTGCACCGTGCGGACCTCGTCGGGGCGGGTCGGGTCCACCCCGCGGACCCGGGCCTCGATGTCCAGCGGCTCGGCGGACATCGGCAGCACCCGGCCGACCGCGCCGAGCATCGCCCCGGCGTGCGCGAGCGCGGCCACCGGGTCGCCGAGCTGCTCCATCAGGCCGCAGAGCACCAGGTTGCCCACCGCGTGACCGGCCAGCCCGTCGCGGGGGTCACCGGCGAACCGGTGCTGGAACAGCCCGGCGCTGCGGCGGGTGGCCGGATGGTCGCCGGCCAGTGCCACCAGGGCCTGCCGCAGGTCACCCGGGGGCAGGCCGCCGCGCTCGGCGCGCAGCCGACCGCTGGAGCCGCCGTCGTCGCCGACGGTGACCACGGCGGTGATGTCCAGTTCGAGTTCCCCGGCGCAGTGCCGCAGCGCCCGCAGCGAGGCGGACAGGCCGTGTCCCCCGCCGAAGGCGACCACCGACATCGCCGTCATTCCCGCCCCAGGTCCCGGTGCTGCGCGTTGGCGGCCAGCCCCGACTGGCGCAGCCGCTCGGCCAACTCCTCGGCGATCGCCACGCTGCGGTGCTTGCCGCCGGTGCAGCCGACGGCGACCGTCAGGTACCGCTTGCCCTCGCGTTCGAACCCGGCGGTGGTGGCGTTGACCAGCTCGGCGTACGAGGCGACGAAGGCGTCCGCGCCCTCCTGGCCGAGCACGTACGCGCTGACCGCCGCCTCCCGCCCGGTGTGCTCCCGCAGCTCGGGCACCCAGTACGGGTTCGGGAGGAACCGGGCGTCGAGCACGAAATCAGCGTCCGGCGGCAGGCCGTACTTGAAGCCGAAGGAGAGCACGGTGAGCCGCAACCGACGGGCGTCCTCCCCGCCGAACAGCGCCTCGACCCGGCGCCGGAGCTGGTTGACGTTGAGGTGGCTGGTGTCGATGATCACATCGGCCTGGTCCCGGGCCTCCTCCAGCAGCTCCCGCTCGACGGCGATGCCGTCGGCGAGCCGGCCCTCACCCTGCAACGGGTGCGAGCGGCGGACGCTCTCGAACCGTCGGATCAGCACCTCGTCGTCGGCGTCGACGAAGACCACCCGGGGCGAGAAGCCGCGCTCCTTGAGCTCCCGGATCGCCCCGGCCAGGTCGGTGGAGAAGGCCCGCGACCGGACGTCCAGCACCATCGCGGTACGCCGGGCCGCCCCACCGGCCTTCATCGCCAGCTCGGCCATGTCCAGCATCAGCGCCTGCGGCAGGTTGTCCACCACGTAGTAGCCGACGTTCTCCAGGGCGCGGGCGACGGTGCTACGGCCACCGCCGGACAGGCCGGTGACCACCACCAGCGTGGTGTCCGACTCCGCCGTGCCGCCCTCGGCGTACCCGCCGGTTGTCCGCGCCTCGACCATCCCACCACTCCCGCTTCGTGGCGGCGGGCCCTCGGGCCCCGTACCGCACAGGGTCAGTCGACGACTCTATCCCGGCGGGCGGCGTCGATCCCGGCACGCCCGACGGCGGGTTGCCCGATGGGTCCGGCCCGGCAGCTGACCAGCGCCGTGTGCCCTCCCTGCCCCGGCGGTGGCGGCCCGGTCGCCTAGCTGTCGTCGTGTTCGGTGGCGGCGCGGGAGGCGGAGTGGCCGGCCTGCGCCCGCAGCGCGCTCTCCCACACCGGGTCCGTGGCCGCCCACTCGCCGACCAACGTCGCCAGCCGACGCGCGGGCAGAGCCTGCGCGAGCGCGGTCAGCTCCGCGACCCGGGGATCGACCGCAGCATCCGCCCAGGGGGTGGCCGTCGAGGACCACGCGAAGCCGTCGGCCAGCGCGGCGGCGGTGAGGGCCACCGCGTGCGCACACAGATCGGTGTCGGCGGCGCAGTCACACTCGGTGGCGAAGCCGTCCGCCGTGACCCCCACCCAGACCTCGTACGGCGGCTGTCCCGCCGCACGGATCACCCCGGTCACCCCGCCGCCGGCCGGGTTGATCTCCGCCGGCTGGCCGGCGACCGTCAGCTCGTCCGCCGCTGCGCAGACGTCCGCCCCGGCCGCGTCCCGGAGTGCGTCGATGTCGATGCGTACCGCCATCGGGCCATCCAACCGCAACGGACCGACGCCGGTGACGTCAGGGCGGTGCCCGGCGGTGGCACGGCGCGGGGGCGTCGTGGCCGGCGGTGTCGGTGCGGGTCCGTAGACTCCCCGGATGGTCTCCCCCACCGAGCTGCGCGCCTCCGACGCCCTCGACGTGCTCCGCCGGGTCTTCGGCTACGACGCCTTCCGGGGCTTCCAGCAGGAGGTCATCGACCACGTGGTGGCCGGCGGGGACGCGCTGGTGCTGATGCCCACCGGTGGCGGCAAGTCGCTGTGCTACCAGGTCCCGGCGCTGGTCCGCGACGGCGTCGCGGTGGTCGTCTCCCCGCTGATCGCCCTCATGCAGGACCAGGTGGACGCGCTGACGGCGGTCGGCGTCCGCGCCGGCTTCCTCAACTCCACCCAGGACTACGCGGCCCGGCGCGCGGTCGAGCAGGCGTTCGTCGCCGGTGAGCTGGACCTGCTCTACCTCGCCCCGGAGGCGTTGGGCACCCGGGGCGTGCAGCAACTGCTCGACCGGGGGCGGATCGGCCTGTTCGCCATCGACGAGGCGCACTGCGTGTCCCAGTGGGGGCACGACTTCCGCCCCGACTACCTGGCCCTGTCGATGCTGCACGAACGGTGGCCCGCGGTGCCCCGGATCGCGTTGACCGCGACCGCCACCAGCGCCACCCGGGCCGAGATCGCCACCCGGCTCCAGCTCACCGAGGCGAAGCACTTCGTGGCGAGCTTCGACCGGCCCAACATCCAGTACCGGATCGTGCCCAAGAAGGAGCCCCGCAAGCAGTTGCTGGCCCTGCTGCGCGACGAGCACCCGGGCGACGCCGGCATCGTCTACTGCCTGTCCCGGGCCTCGGTGGACAAGACCGCCGAGTTCCTGGTCGCCAACGGGGTCGCCGCGCTGCCCTACCACGCCGGCCTGGACGCGGGCACCCGCGCCGCCAACCAGCAGCGGTTCCTGCGTGAGGACGGCCTGGTCATGGTCGCCACGATCGCCTTCGGGATGGGCATCGACAAGCCGGACGTCCGGTTCGTGGCCCACCTCGACCTGCCCAAGTCGGTCGAGGGCTACTACCAGGAGACCGGCCGCGCCGGCCGGGACGGGCTGCCGTCGACCGCCTGGCTCGCCTACGGCCTGCAGGACGTGGTGCAGCAGCGCAAGATGATCGAGACGTCGGACGGCGACTTGGCCCACCGACGCAACCTCGCCACCCACCTGGACGCCATGCTGGCGCTCTGCGAGACGGTCCGCTGCCGCCGGGTGCAACTGCTCGAATACTTCGGCCAGTCCGGCACGGGCGACTGCGGCAACTGCGACACCTGCCTGACCCCGCCGGAGACCTGGGACGGCACGGTCGCCGCGCAGAAGCTGCTGTCCACCGTCTACCGGCTCGACCGGGAACGCAACCAGCGCTTCGGGGCCGGGCACTGCGTCGACATCCTGCTCGGCAAGCAGAACGACAAGATCAGCCAGTACGGCCACGACGCGCTGAGCACCTTCGGCATCGGCACCGAGCTGCGCGAGGCGGAGTGGCGCGGGGTGGTCCGGCAACTACTCGCCGAGGGGCTGTTGGCGGTCGAGGGCGACTACGGCACGCTGGCGCTCACCGAGGCCAGCGCGGAGGTGCTGGCCCGCCGCCGCACGGTGACCATGCGCCGGGAGCCGGAGAAGGTCGCCTCGGCCCGATCGGCGAAGCCACGCGGCGCGGCCACCGTGGTCGCCGAGCTGTCCCCGGCGGCCGGGTCGCTGTTCGAGCGGCTGCGGGCCTGGCGGGGAGCCACCGCCAAGGAACAGGGCGTGCCCGCGTACGTGATCTTCCACGACGCGACGCTGCGGCAGATCGCCACCGACGCCCCCACCTCGCTGGCCGAGCTGTCGAGGATCAGCGGCGTCGGCGAGAACAAGCTCGCCAAGTACGGCGAGTCCATCCTCACCGTCCTCGCCGACCAGCCCTGACCGGCCCTCCTTGATCCACCCCCGTGGGCCGATGTTGCGGTATACCGCCCGTGGGATACCGCAACTTCGCCCCCCGCCCCACCCCTGACCGGCCGCTCGCGGCCCCACCGCCATTGATCGACTCACCTGGGCCGATGTTGCACCATCCCCGCCCCCGAAAACCGCAACATCACCCCCGCCCGACCCCCGACCGACCCACTCACGGCCCCACCGCCATTGATCCACTCGACTGGGCCGATGTTGCACCATCCCCGCCCCCGAAAACCGCAACTTCGCCCCAGTCGAGTTGATCACGCCAAGCTCAACGGGCCCGGTCAGGCTCGGCCGGACGGGGACCTGGACGGACGCCGAGACCGGGACGGACGCCCGGACCGGGACGGACGCCCGGACCGGGACCGGGACGGGCCAGGGCCCGACGGGGTCAGTCGGTCGGGGTGGGGGCGGTGGTCTTCGAGTCGCCGTCGAGGGCGGCGAGGATCGCCTCGGCGGTGCGGCGGCCCACCCCGGGCACCTCGACGATCTCCTCCACGGTGGCGGCGGAGAGCCGTTTGAGTGAGCCGAAGTGTTGCAGCAGCGCCTTGCGGCGTACCTCGCCCAGCCCGGGGACGGTGTCCAGGGCCGATTCGGTCATCCGCTTGGAGCGCCGCTGCCGGTGGAAGGTGATGGCGAACCGGTGCGCCTCGTCGCGGGCGCGTTGCAGCAGGTAGAGCCCCTCGGAGGTACGCGGCAGGATGACCGGGTAGTCATCGTCGGGCAGCCAGACCTCCTCCAGCCGCTTGGCCAGCCCACACAGTGCCACGTCGTCGATGCCCAGCTCGGCCAGCGCCTGGGCCGCCGCCGCCACCTGCGGGGCGCCACCGTCGACGATCACGAGCTGCGGCGGGTACGCGAACTTGCGCGGCCGGCCGGTGGTCGGGTCGATGCCGGGGCGGTCGGGGTCGGACGCGGTCTCCTCGCCCAGCTCGCCGGTCTCGGCGCGGGCGTCGAGGTAGCGGGCGAAGCGCCGACGCAGCACCTCGGACATCGCCGACAGGTCGTCGGTGGCGCCCCGGACGATGAACCGGCGGTACTCGCTCTTGCGGGGCAGCCCGTCCTCGAAGACGACCATGCTGGCCACCACGTCGGTGCCCTGGATCTGGGAGACGTCGAAGCACTCGATGCGCAGCGGCGAGGTGCGCATGCCGAGCGCCTCGCTGATCTCGTCGAGCGCCTTGCCCCGGGTGGTCAGGTCGCCGGCCCGCTTGAGCTTGTGCCGGGCCAGCGCGTCCTTCGCGTTGCGGCCCACCGTCTCCAGCAGGGTCTTCTTGTCGCCCCGCTGGGGCACCCGCAGCGACACCCGGCTGCCCCGGCGGGCGCTGAGCCAGTCGGCGAGTGCGTCGGCGTCACCGGGCAGCTCGGGGACGAGCAACTCCCGGGGGACGTCCGCCTCGCCCTGCTCGCCGCCGTAGACCTGGGTGCAGAAGTGGTGCACCAGGTCACCGGTGGTCAGCTCCTCGGTCTTTTCCACCACCCAGCCGCGCTGGCCGCGTACCCGGCCGTCGCGGACGTGGAAGACCTGCACGGCGGCTTCGAGGGGGTCGTCGGCGAAGGCGACCACGTCGGCGTCGGTGCCGTCGCCCAGCACCACGGTCTGCTTCTCCATGGCCCGGCGCAGGGCGGCCACGTCGTCGCGCAGCCGGGCCGCCCGCTCGAACTCCAACTGCTCGCTGGCCTCGGTCATCTCGCGTTCGAGGCGACGCACCATGCTGTCGGTGCGGCCGGCCATGAACTCGCAGAAGTTGTCGACGATCGCCCGGTGCGCCTCGGCGGAGACGGTGCCCACGCAGGGTGCGGAGCATTTGCCGATGTAGCCGAGCAGGCAGGGCCGGCCCACCTGCCCGGCCCGCTTGAACACCCCGGCGGAGCAGGTGCGGGCGGGGAAGACCCGCAGCAGCAGGTCGAGCGTCTCGCGGATCGCCCAGGCGTGCGAGTACGGCCCGAAGTACCGCACGCCCTTACGCTTCGCGCCCCGCATGACCTGCAGCCGCGGGTATTCCTCGTCGAGGGTGACCGCCAGGTACGGGTACGACTTGTCGTCGCGGTACCGGACGTTGAACCGGGGGTCGTACTGCTTGATCCAGGTGTATTCGAGCTGGAGCGCCTCGACCTCGGTACCCACGGTGACCCAGTCGACCGACTCGGCCGTGGTGACCATCTGCCGGGTGCGCTCGTGCAGCCCCCACGGGTCGGCGAAGTAGGAGTTGAGCCTGCTGCGCAGGCTCTTGGCCTTGCCGACGTAGATCACCCGGCCGGTGCCGTCGCGGACCCGGTAGACCCCGGGGGACTCGGGGATCGTGCCGGTCGCGGGGCGGTAGGTCGAGGGATCAGCCACGGCACCGAGACTATCCGTTGCCCCCGACACTCCAGATCACGCCGAGCTGGTCGACCTCGGTGCCGCTGCGGCCGAAGAAGCCGGCCAGCCGACCCCCCTCGGGTGCGGTGAAGGTGACCGCCGCCGAGGTGGGCGTACCGGCGGCCAGGACGCGACCCTGGTCGGTGCTGAGCCGGGCCGAGAAGATCCTGGTCCGGCCGTCCTTCTGCCCCTGGGTCAGGGTGACCTGGGTGATCCGCTCGCCGGGGGCGAGGGTGAGGCCGGTCTCGGTCCCGCCGGTGCCGCCGTGGCGCAGCTGGCCGCCGTCGGCGAGGTCGACGCCGACGGCGTCGAGCCGGGAGCCGCCGCGCAGGGTGACCCGGGTGACCGCCGGGCCGACCCGGTCGGCGTCGGTGAACGGGGTGCCGTGCGGGCCGCCCCAGGTGTCGCTGGCCCGCAGCGTCGGGTCGAGGGTCCAGTCGAACCAGGCGGCGTGCGGGTAGTGGTCGGACAGCGGCCCGCCGGTCGGGGTGAGGAACCGGGCGTGCTCGTTGTGGTAGCGGTTCAGGGCGAGCCGGACCAGCTTGTTGCCCCGGTAGAGGATCTTGTCGACCACCTCGCAGGAGTCGGTCACGTTGGCCTCGTCGCAGACCAGCGCCGGGTCACCGGCGGCCGGCGGCTGGCCGGCCCGTTCCTGCTGCACCCAGACATCGGTGAGCCCGTTGGCCGCGACCAGGTCGCGGATGTTGTCACCGGTACGGGTGTAACGGACGTTCAGGTCACCCATCAGCACCACCGCGTTGCCGGCCGAGTTGGCGGCGACGTACGCGGAGAGCTGGCTGAGGTTGGACCGGCGGGCGGCCAGGTCGGCGTCGGTGGTGCCGGCGTTGGGGTGGGCGTTGTAGAAGTCGACGTAGACGCCCTCGGCGAGCCGGATGCGGCTGGCGGTGAAGCCCTTCGGGGTGAGGCAGTCGGTGCCGTTGCAGGAGTTCCACTTCACCCGGGCGAAGTCGCTGTACGGGTAGTTCGACAGCGTGTTGAGGCCGCTGCCGAACGGCACACCCCCGCTGGTCGGCGTCCGGTACGGGTGCTGGTCGGTGGCGTACAGGTCGGCGTGGTAGTTGAAGTCCTCCTGGACGTGCACGATGTCGTACCCGCCGAGCCGTTCGCCGATCGGTCGGGTGTTCGTCGCCGGGTCGCCGCTGGAGATGATGTCGGGCAGGCCGGCGACGTTGTAGGTGAGCACGGAGAACGCCCCCGAGGTGGGGGCGGCGGCGGTCCCGGCGGGGGCGGGGGCGGCCGAGGCGGCGGCCGGCCCGGACGGGGTGAGCGCGACCGCGAGCAGCGTCGCGGACGCGAGCAGACGGACGACCTTCATCGACGATCCAATCTGGAGCGGCGGAACCGGCGGGGGGCACCGGTCGGGGGCGGGTCGACGGCGGGCGTCGGCCCGGTACCGGATCGAAAGATATCCACCCGCCCCGACCGGCTCGACACTCCGGAGTAAAGATCCGGCGGCGGCTCGATGGACGTCTTCCGATATCGACGAACGGAGATTACCATCCGGTAACCGAATGTTATTCACGTAAAGATCCCCATCCTCATCGGAGGATCGCATGCCCCGTCCCCCCACCGTCCGCCGCCTGCTCGCCGGCCTGACCGCCGGCATCAGCGTCGCCGCCCTGCTCACCGCGACCCCCGCCACACCGGCCGAGGCCGCCGCGCCGCGTACCGCCTACGCCCCCGAGGACTACTGCCTCGGCGAGTGCGGCGACATCCTGCCGCCCGGCCAGAACGGCAACGCCACCCTCGTCGAGGTGCTGGGCAACCAGACCCTCGGCACCCTGCCCCGGCACTCCGCCGACCAGCTCGGCCGCTACGCCGACCTGGTCTACGGCTACGCCGGGCTACGTGAGGAACAGATCGGCTCGTTCTTCAACGACGCCTCCTTCGGGGTGCCGCAGGGGCAGGTCGAACGCGACTACTCGCCCCGTTCCGACGTCCGCATCCTGCGGGACAAGGCGACAGGCGTCCCGCACGTCACCGGCACCACCCGGGGCGGCACGATGTACGGCGCGGGATACGCCGGGGCCGAGGACCGACTGTTCACCATGGACCTGCTGCGGCACGTCGGCCGGGGCACCCTCACCTCGTTCGCCGGGGGCGCCCCCGGCAACCGGGCGCTGGAGCAGAGCGTCTGGCGCAACTCGCCGTACACCGAGGCGGACCTCCAGGCGCAGGTCGAGGCGCTGCGCACGAAGGGTCCGCGCGGCCAGCAGCTCTACGCCGACGTGCAGGAGTACATCGCCGGCATCAACGCCTACATCGGCGTCTGCATGGGCGCCCGCAACTGCCCCGGAGAGTACGTGCTGACCGGCCACCTGGACGCGGTCACCAACGCCGGTGGCCCGGAGCCGTTCCAGCTCACCGACCTGATCGCCATCGCCGGCGTGGTGGGCGGGCTGTTCGGCGGCGGGGGCGGCACCGAGATGCAGTCCGCGCTGGTCCGCATCGCCGCCCGCGCCAAGTACGGGGCCACCGAGGGCGACCGGGTGTGGACGGCGTTCCGCAACCAGAACGACCCGGAGACCGTGCTGACCCTGCACGACGGGCAGAGCTTCCCGTACGGCGACGCCTCCCCGGACGCGGCGAGCGTGGCACTGCCCGACGCCGGCTCGGCCCAGGTCGAGCCGATCTTCACCGACCCGACCGGCTCCGCCGGCAGCACCGCCGCCCCGGCCCGTGCCACCGGCGTCGGCGCGTCCGGTGAGCTGGCCGCCGCGCTGTCCGGGCTGACCATCAGCCCGGCGCACCGGGGCATGTCCAACGCGGCGGTGGTCTCGGCCGCGAACTCGGCCACCGGGCACCCGGTCGCGGTCTTCGGCCCGCAGACCGGCTACTTCTCCCCGCAACTGCTGATGGTGCAGGAGTTGCAGGGACCGGGGATCAGCGCCCGGGGCGCGGCGTTCGCCGGTCTCAACCTCTACGTGCTGCTCGGCCGGGGGCAGGACTACGCGTGGAGCGCCACCTCGTCGATCCACGACATCACCGACACCTACGCGGTGCCGCTGTGCACCACCGACGGCAGCGCCCCCACCCTCGCCGCCGACCACTACCTCTACCGGGGGCAGTGCGTGGCGATGGAACAGCTCGCGCACGTCAACAAGTGGAGCCCGACCCTCGCCGACGGCACCGCCAAGGGGTCGTACAAGCTGGTGGCCTGGCGGACGAAGCTCGGCCTGGTGTCCTGGCGGGGCACGGTGGGCGGCAGACCGCACGCGTTCACCCAGCTACGCTCCACCTACCGGCACGAGGCCGACTCGGCGATCGGCTTCCAGATGTTCAACGACCCGACCCAGATGGGCTCGGCGGACGCCTTCGTCGCCTCGGCCAACAACGTCGAGTACGCGTTCAACTGGTTCTACGTCAACTCCACCGAGTCGGCGTACTTCAACTCCGGGCTGAACCCGGTGCGGGCCGCCGGGTCCAACCCGAACCTGCCGATGAAGGCCGAGCCGGCCTACGAGTGGCAGGGCTTCGACCCGGCGACGAACACCGCAAGCTACGCCCCGCTGGCCGCCCACCCCCGGTCGGTCAACCAGGACTACTACGTCAGCTGGAACAACAAGCAGGCCAAGGACTTCGGCGGCGCGGACGGCAACTACAGCTTCGGCGCGGTGCACCGGGCCGACCTGCTGGACCGCCCGCTCAAGGCGGGCCTTGCGGCCGGCCGGAAGTTCGACCGGGGCTCGCTGACCGCGCTGGTCGAGCAGGCCGGCGTGACCGACCTGCGCGGGGCCGAGGTGCTCGACGAGCTGATCCGGGTGCTGGAGAGCCAGCCCGTCGCCGACGCCGCGCTGGCCACCGAGGTCAGCCGGCTCAAGGCGTGGCGGCAGGACGGCGCGCTGCGGGTGGAGACGGCGAAGGGGTCGAAGGTCTACCGGCACGCCGACGCGATCCGCACCTTCGACGCCTGGTGGCCGCTACTGGTCCGGGGGATGTTCCGCGACCAGCTCGGCCCGGACCTCTACCAGTCGCTGATCAACGCGATCCAGATCAACGAGTCCCCCTCCGGATACCAGCAGGGCGACAAGTCCAACCTGCCGACCTCGGCCAACGAGGCCCAGTCGCACAAGGGCTCGTCCTTCCAGTACGGCTGGTGGGGCTACGTCGACAAGGACCTGCGCGCGGTGCTCGGCGACCCGGTGCGCGGCGGGCTGGGCCGGGGCTACTGCGGGGCCGGGAACCTGGCCGGCTGCCGGCAGGTGCTGCTGGACACGTTGCGCACCGCGGCGGCCACCCCGGCGGCCCAGGTGTACCCCGGCGACGCGAGCTGCGCCGCCGGTGACCAGTGGTGCGCGGACGCGATCATCCAGTCGCCGCTGGGCGGGATCAAGCACGCCACCATCGCCTGGCAGAACCGGCCCACCTTCCAGCAGGTGGTGTCGTTCCCGGCCCGGCGGGGCGACGACCTGACCAACCTGGCCGCCGGCCGGACGGCGACCGCATCGGGCAGCGAGCTGTTCTTCGGGGCGGCCAAGGCCGTCGACTCCGACCTGGGCACCCGCTGGGCGAGCAGTTGGGCCGACGACCAGTGGCTCAGCGTGGACCTCGGGTCGGCCCGGCAGGTGGGCCGGGTGACGCTGGCCTGGGAGTCGGCGTACGCCCGGTCGTACCGGATCGAGGTGTCGACCGACGGGTCGACGTGGCGGACGGTGTGGTCGACCACGGCCGGCGACGGCGGCACCGACGTGGCGGCCTTCCCCACCACGACCGCCCGCTACGTCCGGATGCACGGGGTGACCCGGGCCACCACGTACGGCTACTCGATCTGGGAGATGGCGGTCTACCCGCATTGAATCCGACCGGCCGGCCCGTCGTACGACCTCCGGGCCGGCCGGTGCCGGTCAGGCCAGCGAGATCTGGTCACCGTCGATCTTGAGTTCCTTGGCGGCCAGCGGTTTGGTCGCCGGCCCCTCCCTGACCGCGCCGTCGGCGATGGCGAACTTGCTGTTGTGGCAGGTGCAGTTGATCGTCCCGCCGTCGACGTTCGACACCGGGCAACCCTGGTGGGTGCAGATCGGGTCGAACCCCTTGAACTGCCCCGCCGTCGGCTGGGTGATCACCACGCCCTGCGCCGCGTAGACCTGGCCGCCGCCGACCGGGATGTCACCGGTCCTGGCGATCGCGGCGGCGCCGGACCCGCCGGAGGTCGCGGCCGGTCCGCCGGTGGCCGGGGTGGCCGGTTCGTCACCGGAGTCGTCGCCGCAGGCGGTCAGGAGGACCGCTGCCCCCACCGCGCCGGCCCCGGCCAGCAGGGCACGTCGGGTCTGCGTACCGGGCCCGGTCGGCACCTGGTCGTCTGTCATCTCCGGCCTTTCTCTCGACTGCTGCCGCCGGTCGTCGACCCGCGCGGCTCACTGGAGCACACGCACCACTGTGCCCGACGGTTCACCCCGGCCGCCCGGGAACACCGGGCGGAGCAGGCCGACCCGCCGGCTCAGCTGGCCCTGGCCGGCACCTTGCGGGTACGCGCCTTCGGCGTCGTGCCGTTGGCGCGGGCCGCCCGGGTCACCGCCGCCTTCGCGCCCCGGGCCTGGCCGTCGAGCTTGAGCACCGAACGCAGGAACTGCCCGGTGTGGCTCTCGGCGACCTCGGCGACCTCTTCCGGGGTGCCGGTGGCGAGCACGGTGCCGCCCCGGTGACCGCCCTCGGGGCCCATGTCGATCAGCCAGTCGGCCGACTTGATCACGTCGAGGTTGTGCTCGATGGTGATCACCGTGTTGCCCTTGTCGACCAGGCCCTCCAGCACCATCAGCAGCTTGCGGATGTCCTCGAAGTGCAGGCCGGTGGTGGGCTCGTCGAGCACGTAGACCGTGCGGCCGGTGGAGCGCTTCTGCAACTCCGACGCCAGCTTGACCCGCTGCGCCTCACCGCCGGACAGCGTCGGCGCGGGCTGGCCCAGCCGGACGTAGCCCAGGCCCACGTCGTTGAGCGTGCGCAGGTGCCGGTGGATGGCCGGGATGGCGGAGAAGAACTCGGCCGCCTCCTCGATCGGCATCTCCAGCACGTCGGAGACGGTCTTGCCCTTGTAGTGCACCTCCAGGGTCTCCCGGTTGTAGCGGGCACCCTTGCACACCTCGCACGGGACGTAGACGTCCGGCAGGAAGTTCATCTCGATCTTGATGGTGCCGTCGCCGGAGCACGCCTCGCAGCGGCCGCCCTTGACGTTGAACGAGAACCGGCCGGGGCCGTACCCCCGGACCTTGGCCTCGGTGGTCTCGGCGAACAGCTTGCGGACGTGGTCCCAGACCCCGGTGTAGGTGGCCGGGTTGGAGCGTGGGGTACGGCCGATCGGCGACTGGTCGACGCCGACCACCTTGTCGACGTGCTCCAGCCCGGAGACCCGGGTGTGCCGGCCCGGCACCAGCCGCGCCCCGTTGATCTGGTTGGCCAGCACCGCGTACAGGATGTCGTTGACCAGCGTCGACTTGCCCGAGCCGGAGACCCCGGTGACCGCGATGAGCTGACCCAGCGGGAACGGCACGGTCAGGTTGCGCAGGTTGTGCTCGCGCGCCCCGTGCACCACCAGCTCCCGCTCCGGCGTCTGCGCCCGACGCTGCTTCGGCGTGGGGATCTCCCGCCGGCCCGACAGGTACGCCCCGGTCACCGACTCGGGATTGTCCAGCAGCGCCGGCACCGAACCGCTGTGCACGATCCGGCCGCCGTGCTCGCCCGCGCCGGGGCCGATGTCGACGATCCAGTCGGCCACCCGGATGGTGTCCTCGTCGTGCTCGACGACGATCAGGGTGTTGCCCAGGCCGCGCAGCCGCAGCAGGGTCTCGATCAGCCGGTGGTTGTCCCGCTGGTGCAGGCCGATCGACGGCTCGTCGAGCACGTAGAGCACGCCGACCAGGCCGGAGCCGATCTGGGTGGCCAGCCGGATGCGCTGCGCCTCGCCACCGGACAGGGTGCCCGCCGGCCGGTCCAGGGAGAGGTAGTCCAGGCCGACGTCGAGCAGGAACCGCAGCCGGGCGTTGATCTCCTTGAGCACCCGCTCGGCGATCATCTTCTGCCGGTCGGTCAGCGCGATGCCGGCGAGCAGCTCGGCCGCCTCACCCACCGACAGGTTGCACACCTCGGCGATGCTCTTGCCGGCGATGGTGACCGCCAGCACCTCGGGCTTGAGCCGGGTGCCGCCGCAGGCCGCGCAGGGCACGTCGCGCATGTAGCCCTCGTACTTGTCGCGCGACCAGTCGCTCTCGGTGTCGGTGTGCCG
>NZ_JBMDWU010000333.1:0-20387 GCF_048594385.1 Micromonospora sp.
ACGCAAACCTCTTGATCACCGGGGCAGAGGCGGAAGGGGCGGTGCGGGAGGGGCGGGCGGGGGAGTGGGGGAGGGGTGGTCTTTAGAGTGGGGGGATGGGAGCCGACTGTCTGTTCTGCCGCATCGTCGCCGGGGAGATTCCGGCCACCATCGTCAAGGAGACCGCCACCACCCTGGCCTTCCGTGACATCGGGCCGAAGGCGCCGGTGCACGTGCTGATCATCCCCAAGGAGCACTACGCCGATGTGGCGACGCTCGGTCAGGGTGACCCGGGGCTGGCCGGCGAGGTCCTGGCCACGGCGGCGGCGGTGGCCGAGGACGAGGGGCTGACCGGTGACGGCTTCCGGCTGATGTTCAACACCGGCCCGTACGGCGGCCAGGAGGTCTTCCACGTGCACGCCCACCTGCTCGGCGGCGCGCCCCTGGGCCCGATGCTGGCCCGGGACCTGGTGTGACGTCGACGGTCGACCCGGAAACCGACCCGGACGGCCAGGGGGCATCCACCCGGCGTCGGCTGGAACGGATGGTCCGCAGCACCCAGGCGCAGGCACGGGTGCCGGCCCTGGCGGTGGCGCTGCACCGGGCCGACGGTCCGCTCTGGAGCTTCCAGGTCGGCACCACCGGTAACGACACCGTTCTCGGCCCGGCCAGCCGGTTCCGGATCGGCTCGGTCACCAAGACCTTCACCGCCGTGCTGGCGTTGCAGTGCCGCGACGACGGGCTGCTCGACCTGGACGACCCGCTGGGCCGGCACCTCGACCTGCCCGCGCACGGCGAGCTGACCGTACGCCGGTTGCTCTCGCACACCGCCGGGCTGCAACGCGAACCGTACGGCGACGTCTGGGACACGCTGCGCGCGCCGCAGGTGGACGAGTTGGTCGCCGACCTGGTCCGGGCCGAGCGGGTGCTGCCCACCGGCCGCCGTTACCACTACTCCAACCTGGGCATGGCGCTGCTCGGCCGGCTGGTCGGCGCGCTGCGCGGCGGCACCTGGGCCGAGGTGCTCGCCGACCGGGTGCTCACCCCGTTGGCGCTGACCGGCACCTCGGTCGACCCGGGGCCGCAGGCGGTGACCGGGTTCCTGGTCGACGCGTACTCCGACGAGGCGCATCCGGAGCCGCCGACCGACTTCGGGGCGGTCGGGCCGGCCGGCCAGCTGTGGAGCACCGCGACGGACATGGCCCGGTGGGCGGCGTTCCTCGCCGATCCGGCCGCGCTGGACCCGACCGGGGCGGTGCTCGCCGCGACGACGCTGGACGAGATGCGCTGGCCGGTGACCACCACCGACGAGACGGCCTGGAGGGCCGGCTTCGGGCTCGGGCTGATCCTGGTCCCGTACCCGGACCGGGTGGTGCACGTGGGGCACGACGGCGCGATGCCTGGCTTCCTGGCCGGCGTCTACGGCCGGCGCGGCGGGGACGGCACCCCCGGCGCGATGGGCTGCGCGGTCCTCGCCTCCTCCGGCACCGCCGCCGAGGTGCTGGAACTGCCGCACCGGCTGCTCGCCGCCTCGGCCGAGCACGACCCGGCGGAGATCGTGCCGTGGCGGCCGGGCCCGGGTGCGCCCGGCCCGCTGCGCGGGGTGCTGGGCCGCTGGTGGGGCGAGGGGTTCGAGTACGTCTTCTCCTGGCACGACGGGGCGCTGCGGGCCCGGGGCGCGGACGATCCGGCGGGGCGGCCCCCGGCGGTGTTCGCGCCGACGCCGCAGTCACCTGACGTGTTCCGGACGGTCTCCGGGCGGGAGGTCGGGGAGCTGCTGCGGCTCACCCGCGACGCCGACGGGACGGTGGTCGCGATGCACTGGGCCACCTACCGTTTCACCCGCCACCAGGAGACCTTCGACCGGTACGACTTCCGGGCCTGACCGGCCGGCCCTCGACCTCGGCCGCCAGCCGACGGCCCGATCCGGCTCCCGGGCCTGACCCGCCGGCTCCCGGGCCCTGCATGCCAGCTGCCGGCCCGGTGCCCGCCGCCGGACGGGCCGGGAGGCGGGTACGACCGCCCGGCCCCGCCGGGCGGGACAAGTGACGCGGTGCCGCCGGGCCCGAGCGGATACGATGGGAGTATCGTCCGCACGCCGCGCCAGCAGGGCACGGCGCGAGATGGAAGCAGGTGGCGCAGGGCCCCACGGCCCGACCTATGACCGGCACCCCACCTCCCGGCCCGCCCCGGGTGCAGACCAGGATCACGGTTCCCGACGCCAAGATCATGGTCAACCTGCTCGGCGCGGGCGACGAGATCCTGCGACTCGTCGAACGTTCGGTCACCAGCGACGTGCACGTTCGCGGCAACGAGATCACCATCACCGGCGCGCCCGCGGACAATGCTCTCGCCGAGCGCCTCTTCAGCGAGCTGCTCGAACTGATCGAGAAAGGCGAGACCCTGACCACTGACGCTGTCCGGCGTACCGTCGGCATGCTCGAACAGGGCGGCACCGAGCGACCCGCCGAGGTGCTCACCCTCAACATCCTCTCCCGGCGCGGGCGCACCATCCGCCCCAAGACGCTCGGGCAGAAGACGTACGTCGACTCGATCGACGCCAACACGATCGTGTTCGGCATCGGCCCGGCCGGCACCGGCAAGACGTACCTGGCGATGGCGAAGGCCGTCCAGGCGCTCCAGGCCAAGCAGGTCAGCCGGATCATCCTGACCCGTCCGGCGGTCGAGGCGGGCGAGCGACTGGGCTTCCTGCCGGGCACCCTGAACGAGAAGATCGACCCGTACCTGCGCCCGCTCTACGACGCGCTGCACGACATGCTCGACCCGGAGTCCATCCCGAAGCTGATGGCCGCCGGTACCATCGAGGTGGCGCCGCTGGCGTACATGCGGGGTAGGGCGCAGCCCTACGACGCGAAGGTGCTGACTCCGGAGGGTTTCCGACCGTTCGGGTCGCTGCGGGTCGGTGACCTGGTCATCGGCGCGAACGGGACGCCCACGCCGGTGATCGGCATCTACCCGCAGGGGCCCAAGCAGGTATACCGGGTCACCACGCAGGACGGGGCCTCGACCCTCTGCTGCGGTGAACACCTCTGGACGGTGGCCACCCCGGAGGACAAGCGGCGCGGCGGTCGGCGCACCCTCGAGACGCACGAGATGATCGGCAAGGAACGGCGGGGTCACATCCGCCGGTACGAGCTTCCGGTCGTGGCACCGGTGCAGCTCGAGTCGCAGGACGTTCCGCTCGACCCGTACGCCCTCGGTCTGCTGCTCGGCGACGGCAGCATCTCGTTGCGGACCACCCCGGCCTTCAGCACCGCCGACCCGGAGCTGGCCGACGCGCTCGACGCGGCGCTGCCCGACATCGAGCTGGTGCGCAAGAACAACTACGACTACGTGCTCCGGCACGTCAACGGTCACCGGGGCGGGGTGATCGTCGCCAACCCGGTGACGCTCGCGCTCCGCGAACTGGGCCTTGCCGGTGCGAAGTCGGGGACCAAGTTCGTGCCCGACGTCTACCTGCAGAACAGTCTCGGCGTCCGGCTGGCCGTTCTGCAGGGGCTGCTGGACACCGACGGGGGGCCGGTCGTCCAGGCGGGGCGCACCTGTCGGGTGCAGTACTCGACGACCTCGACCCGGCTGCGGGACGACGTCGTCCACCTGGTCCAGTCGCTCGGCGGAGTGGCGACCTGGCGGGTACGGGAGGCCGAGGGACGCAAGCCCGGTCTGGCCAACGGGCGTCCGGTCCCGTATCGCGCCGACGCCTACGTCGTGGAGATCCGGCTACCGGCCGGTGTCCCGCCGTTCCGCCTGGCCCGCAAGCGCCAGCGGTACGACGAGCACGGCGGCGGGCGGCCGATGCGGTTCATCGACTCGATCATCCCGGCCGGGGTGCAGGAGACGATGTGCATCCAGGTCGCGGCGGAGGACTCGTTGTACGTGACCGACGACTTCCTGGTCACCCACAACACCCTGAATGACGCGTTCATCATCCTGGACGAGGCGCAGAACACCACGCCCGAGCAGATGAAGATGTTCCTCACCCGACTGGGCTTCGGTTCCAAGATCGTGGTGACCGGTGACGTCACCCAGGTGGACCTTCCCGGCGGGACGGCCAGCGGGCTGCGGGTGGTCCGGGAGATCCTGGGCCATGTCGAGGACGTGCACTTCGCGCAGCTCTCCAGCGCGGATGTGGTCCGGCACCGGCTGGTCGGTGAGATCGTCGACGCGTACGCCCGCTGGGACGAGCGGGAGAACCAGCAGGCGCAGGGCGTGCACGCCGTGCCGGGGCGGACCGCCCAGGGCGGCCGGGCCGGCCGACGCCGCTAACCAATCAGAGGAAGACAGTTGTCCATCGAGATCGCCAACGAGTCCGGTGCCGAGGTCGACACCGACGCGGTGCTCGCCGTGGCCCGGCACGCCCTCGACGAGATGGGGGTCAACCCGCTCGCCGAGCTGTCCGTGCTGCTTGTCGACATCGGCTACATGACCGAGCTGAACCATCGCTGGATGGGCGGCGACGGCCCCACCGACGTGCTCGCCTTCCCCATGGACGCGGGCAGCGTCGACCACGGCCCGGGGGAGAGCGCCCCGGCCGGCGGTGAACCGGCACTGCTCGGCGACATCGTGCTCTGCCCGGAGGTGGCGGCCAAGCAGGCGGCCACCGCCGGGCACAGCGCCGCCGACGAGCTGCACCTGCTCACCGTGCACGGGGTGCTGCACCTGCTCGGCTACGACCACGCCGAGCCGGAGGAGGAGCGGGAGATGTTCGCCCTCCAGGCCCGGCTGCGGGCCAGCTGGCGGTCGACCCGGTCCCGGTGATGGACATAGTCGCGGCCGGTCCGACCGCCGGCCTTCCCGATCTTCAGCTGATCTTCTTCGCGGCCGGGCTGGTGGTGCTCGCCGGCCTGATCGCGATGACCGAGGCCGCGCTGGCCGCGGTCTCCCCGGCCCGCGCCGCGGAGCTGGCCCGCGACGGGGCGCGGGGCGCGCGTACCCTCCAGGCCGTCGCCGGTGACGTGGTCCGCCACCTCAACCTGTTGTTGCTGCTGCGGCTGCTCGCCGAGCTGACCGCCACCACCCTGGTCGCCCTGGTCGCGGTGGACAGCTTCGGCGCGGGCTGGCGGGCGGCGCTGGTGACCGCCGGGGCGATGACCGTGGTCAGTTTCGTGGTGGTGGGGGTGGCCCCGCGCACGCTGGGCCGGCAGCACGCGTACGCGGTGGGCCGGGCGGTGGCGCCGTTGGTGCGCTGGCTGGGTCGGGCACTGAACCCGCTGGCCTCGTTGCTGATCCTGATCGGCAACGCGGTCACCCCGGGGCGTGGCTTCCGGGAGGGGCCGTTCGCCACCCAGGTCGAGCTGCGGGAGCTGGTCGACCTGGCCGAGCAGCGGGGGGTGGTGGAGCACGGCGAACGCCAGATGATCCACTCGGTCTTCGCGCTCGGCGACACCATCGCCCGGGAGGTGATGGTGCCGCGCACCGAGATGGTGTGGATCGAGGAGGGCAAGACCCTCTCCCAGGCGCTGGCGCTGTTCCTGCGCTCCGGGTTCTCCCGCATCCCGGTGATCGGGGAGAGCGTCGACGACGTGCTCGGCGTGCTCTACCTCAAGGACCTCATCCGGCGTACCCGGGGCGGCGACCTGCGGGCCCACCAGACGCCGGTGGCCGAGCTGATGCGGCCGGCGACGTTCGTGCCGGAGTCCAAGCCGGTCGACGACCTGCTGTCGGAGATGCAGGCCGCCCGCAACCACCTGGTCATCGTCGTCGACGAGTACGGCGGCACCGGCGGGCTGGTCACCATCGAGGACATCCTGGAGGAGATCGTCGGCGAGATCACCGACGAGTACGATGTCGAGCGCCCGCCGGTGGAGCACCTGGCCGACGGCGCGGTGCGGGTCACCGCCCGGCTGCCGGTGGAGAACCTGGGCGAGTTGTTCGACACCGAGCTGCCCACCGACGAGGTGGAGACGGTCGGTGGCCTGTTGGCGCAGGCCCTGGGGCGGGTGCCGATCCCGGGTGCCGACGCCGAGGTGGCCGGCCTCAAACTGGTCGCCGAGGGCACCACCGGCCGACGTAACCGGATAGACAGCGTGCTGGTCAGCCGGGTGCCGTCGGACGGACCCGATTCCCCTGACAGTCAGCACAGCACCGAGGAGAGGCAACCCGCCGATGCCTGAGACACCCGTCGAGCCGGCCGCCCGGCCCACCCCGTCCGATCCGGCCGAGTTGAGTGCCGAGGACGGCAAGCTGGTCGTGCTGGCCCGTGGTGCCCGTGCCCGGGTGGCCGCGGTGGAGGGCGCGGCGGTCCGCGACCAGGACGGCCGGACGTACGCGGCGGCGAGCGTCGCGCTGCCCTCGTTGACGGTCACGGCGTTGCAGCTCGCGGTGGCGTCGGCGGTGGCGGCCGGGGCGAGTCGGCTGGAGGCGGCGGTGGTGGTGACCGAGGCGTCGACGCTGGACGGGGCGGGTCACGCCGCGGTACGGGACCTGTCCGCCGACGCGCCGATCCACGTGGCCGCGCCGGACGGCACGGTGCTCGGCACGGTGATCGAGTGACCGGCGTGGAGCAGCGGCCGTACCGGGCGGGTTTCGGGTGTTTCGTCGGGCGGCCGAACGCCGGCAAGTCGACCCTGACCAACGCCATCGTCGGCACCAAGATCGCGATCACCTCCAACAAGCCGCAGACCACCCGGCACGTCATCCGGGCCGTGCTGCACCGGCCGGATTCGCAGCTGGTCCTGGTGGACACCCCGGGCCTGCACCGGCCGCGCACCCTGCTCGGCGAGCGCCTCAACGACCTGGTGCGCACCACCTGGACGGAGGTCGACGTGATCGGCCTGTGCATTCCGGCCGACGAGCCGGTGGGCCGGGGTGACCGGTTCATCAGCGGCGAGCTGAGCGAGTTGAAGGCCACCGTCCTCGCCGTGGTCACCAAGACTGACCTGGTCGACAAGCGGCGGCTGGCCGAGCAGTTGCTCGCGGTCAGCGAGCTGGCTGACTTCGCCGCCGTGGTGCCGGTCAGCGCGGTCTCCGGGCACCAGGTGGACACCCTGGTCGACGTGATGACCGGTTACCTGCCGCCGTCGCCGCAGCTCTACCCGGACGACATGCTCACCGACGAGCCGGAGCAGGTGCTGGTCGCCGAGCTGATCCGGGAGGCGGCGCTGGAGGGGGTCCGCGACGAGCTGCCGCACTCGATCGCCGTGGTGGTGGAGGAGATGATCCCCGAGGGTCAGCTCATGAAGATCTACGCCGACGTCTACGTCGAGCGGCCCAGCCAGAAGGCGATCGTGCTCGGCCACCGGGCCAGCCGGCTCAAGGAGGTCGGCACCACCGCCCGCAAGCAGATCGAGGAGCTGCTCGGCACCCGGGTCTACCTGGACCTGCACGTCCGGGTCGCCAAGGAGTGGCAGCGCGATCCGAAGCAGTTGCGCAAGCTGGGTTTCTGATCCCGTACGCCGGGTGGAATTCGGACACTGATATGGGAAGTTTCACGTCAGGCACCGATTAGCAGCGGTTTCACAGGTCGGGTGCGCAGGGTAGGGGACGTCCATCCCGCCCCCGACATAGATGCAGCCTGATGCGTAACCGATATCTGGATCTGCTCCGGTTCCTGGCCATCATCCGGGTCGTGGTCTACCACGTCACCGGGCTGGCCTCGCTGACGCTTGTCTTCCCGGCCATGTCGGTCATGTTCGCCCTGGCCGGGTCGCTGATGGCCGCGTCGCTGGACCGCTGCGGCGTGCCCGCGGTCGGGCGTCGGCTGCGCCGGCTGCTGCCCTCGCTGTGGGTGGTGGCGGCGGTCTTCGTCCCGGCGATGCTGCTGACCGGGCTGGTGTTCACCCCCCGGGTGGTGCTGTGGCTGTTTCCCATCACCGACCCGCCCGCGAACTACTGGGGTGGGCTCGCGCTCAGCCCGATCTGGTACCTGCGGGACTACCTGTGGTTCGTGCTCGCCTCCCCGGTGGCGCTGTGGCTGTTCCGCCGGGCCCCGCTGCCCACCCTGGCCGTCCCCTACCTGCTGTTGATCGCGATCGAGGCGGGTCTGCTGACCACCACCTCGACGGTGTTGCAGCACTTCGGCCTGTACTTCGGCGCCTGGCTGCTCGGCTTCGCCCACCACGACGGGTTGCTGCGCCGGCTGGCCGGCCGGGTGCTGGTGCCGGCGGCGCTGCTGCTGGCCGGGGCCGGCGCCGGCTGGATCCTCACCCACCCCGGGCCGCGCGGCTACGACCTCAACGACATCCCGCTGGGCAACGCCCTGTGGTCGGCGGCGTTCATCCTGGTCGTCATCGGCCGGGCCCCGGCCACCGCCGCCTGGGTGGACCGCAACCGGATCGTCAGCCGGCTGGTGACGATCGCGAACCGGCGCGCGTTGACCATCTACCTGTGGCACATGCCCTTCGTGGTGGCGCTCACCCCGCTGGTCGGGCTGGTCGGCTGGTCGACCCGCGACCCGTGGGGGCTGGCGATCCGGGTGGTGCTGGTCTTCCTCCTGGTGGGCGTGGTGACCCTGCTGGTCGGCTGGGTCGAGGACGTGGCGGCCCGCCGCCGCCCCGAGCTGGGCCCCGGCCGGCGGCCGGCCCGACCGGGGCCGGCGATGCCCGTCGTCCCGGCCCCCCGGACGGCCGGGGCCGACGCCGCCGGGACCAGGGCCCGCTGAGGTACGCCGGGACGCCTCAACGCTGCACGACCGTCACGTTCCCGCTGCCGGTCTCGAGGTCGAGCACCAGCGACGCCGTCGGATCGTTGGTCACCCCGATCTCGGCCTCCCCCGAGTCGACGTTCGACTTCACCCGGTAGCGGCCCGCCGGCACCGTCAGCTCGACGTCCCCGCTGCCGGCGTGGGCCCGCGCCGAGGCCGCGGTGCTCAGCAGGAGCGTGATGTTGCCGGAGTCGGTCTCGGCGAAGACGTCGCCACCGAGCCGGGTGCCGGTGACGTCACCGGAGGACGCCCGCAGGTCGACCGGGCCGGTGACGTTGAGCACCTCGATGTTGCCCGAGCCGGTCTCGGCCCGCACCGGGCCGCTGGCGTCGGCGATCCGCAGGTTGCCCGAGCCCAGGGAGAAGTCGACCGATCCGATCTTGGCCAGCTCGACGTCGCCGGAGCCGGTCTCGCCCTGCACCCGCACCCCGGGCGGGGCGGTCACCTCGTACGACACCGAGCAGCGGGGGCCGCAGCCGGTGTCCAGCACCAGTTCGTCGCCGGTGATCTGGTACGTGGTGTCGGGCTGGTCACCCTGGTAGCGGAGCACCCGCTTGACGCGTACCCCGGTGGCCGGGCCGGTGGCCCGCACCACGACGTCCCCGGAACCGGGCCGGACGGTGATCCGGGCGATCGTCGCCGTCTCGGTGGTGTCGAAGTCCAGCCGCCGGAACGCCAGTGTGTCGCACCCGGTGGCGAGGATGAGGGCGGCGGTCGCGCCCAGGGCGACCACGCTGCGGGGAAGTGCCATGACCAGCAACCTACGACCGCCGCACCCCGGCGCACATCCGGGGCGCGGCACCCACCCACCCCGATCCGACCCTGATTTCCCACCCCGAGAGAGAATGACCCGATGGCCGGGTACCGCCGACAGCTCTACCGCGACGACGCGGTGGTGCTGCGTGTGCAGAAGCTGGGCGAGTCCGACCGGATCATCACGCTGCTGACCCGCCGGCACGGCCGGCTGCGGGCGGTGGCCCGGGGGGTACGCCGTACCACCAGCAAGTTCGGTGCCCGGCTGGAACCGTTCGGGCACATCGACCTCCAACTCGCCGGGGACCCGAAGGGCAACACCGGCAGCTCGCTGCACAGCGTCAGCCAGGTCGAGGGCATCGACCTGTACGGCCGGCGCTTCCTCGGGGACTACCCCCGGTACACGGCGGCGAGCGCGATCGCGGAGACGGCCGAACGCCTCACCCCCGTCGAGCGGGAACCGTCGCTGCGGCTGTTCCAGCTCACCCTCGGCGCGCTCAAGGCGCTGTCGCTGGGGGAGCACGCCACCACGCTGGTGCTCGACGCCTACCTGCTGCGCGGGATGAGCCTCGCCGGGTGGGCGCCGGCACTGACCGCCTGTGCGGTCTGCGGCACCCCGGGGCGGCACCGGGCGTTCTCCGTACCGGCGGGTGGCGCGGTCTGCCCGGACTGCCGGCCGCCCGGCGCGGCCCACCCCGCGCCGGCCACCATCGACCTGATGCCCGCCCACCCCCGCGGCGACTGGCTGGGCCCCCACGCCACCGCCACCGGGGTACGCCGGGAGTGCAGCGGCCTGGTCGCGGCGCACCTGCAGTGGCACCTGGAACGCGCGCTACGCTCGCTGCCGCTGGTCGACCGGGGCGGTGCGCCGGACACCGGCCCGGTGGGCGGTGTACCGGTGGGTGGTGGCGGGCCGGCCGGGGACGACGGCGGTGCGCCGGGTGGCCGGGTGGTGCCGCCCCGGGTCGGTGTGGAGGGTGTGGACAGGGAGATGACCGAGTGATCCGATCGTTGAGGTCCGGCTGGCGGGAGCCGGTGCCACCGACCCCGCACCCGTCGGGGGCACGTCCACCGGCGTTGCCCGCCGAGGCGCTGCCGAAGCACGTCGCGGTGGTGATGGACGGCAACGGCCGCTGGGCCAAGGAGCGCGGTCTGCCCCGCACCAAGGGCCACGAGCAGGGCGAGTTCAGCCTCTTCGACACCGTGGAGGGGGCGATCGAGCTGGGCGTGCCCTACCTGTCGGCGTACGCCTTCTCCACCGAGAACTGGCGGCGCTCGCCGGACGAGGTCCGCTTCCTGATGGGCTTCAACCGGGACGTCATCCGCCGCCGCCGCGACCAACTGGTCGACCTGGGGGTGCGGGTGGTCTGGTCGGGGCGGGCGGGCCGGCTGTGGAAGAGCGTCATCTCCGAGTTGCAGACCGCCGAGGAGATGTCCCGGGGCAACTCGACGCTGACCCTCCAGTTCTGCGTCAACTACGGCGGCCAGGCCGAGATCGCCGACGCCGCCGCCGCGATCGCCCGGGAGGTGGCCGCCGGTCGGCTCGACCCGGACAAGGTCACCGAGAAGACCGTGGCGAAGTACCTCTACCACCCGGAGGTCCCCGAGGTCGACCTCTTCCTGCGCCCCTCCGGCGAGGAACGGATCTCCAACTTCATGCTCTGGCAGTCGGCGTACGCGGAGCTGGTGTTCCTGGACACCCTCTGGCCGGACTTCGACCGCCGCCACCTGTGGTACGCCTGCGAGCTGTACGCCCAGCGGGACCGCCGGTTCGGTGGCGCGCTGCCCAACCCGGTCGCCCCGCCGCGCTGACCGGACCACGGTTGGTGATCTCACCGTCGGGGTATCCCCTGGTGAGCAGCCAATCGCGGAGGTGAGCACTCATGATTCAGAAGCGGATCGCACAGTGGGCGGTCATGGCGGTCGCCGTGCCGCTGGCCGCGGCGGGCGCCCGCCGGCTGAGCCACACCCTGGAGGCCCGTCGCGGCCCCAGCGGGGTGAGCCGGATGCTGAGCCGGGGCGCCGACGTGCTGCGCCCGCGCAAGGCCCGCCGTCGGCGGTTCTGGTGACCGCCGCCCGGCCGGCCGTACACCGCTGACCACCCCCGGCAACGGGCCGACGGATGCCGCGCCCCTGCCGGTCACCTGTCGGCCCGGAGCGCCGTGGCCCGGCGCCCGGGCCCGGGCGTGAGAATGCCCCGCCGTCGCGGCACGTGCCGCAACAGCGGGGCATTCGTCATGTCCTACCGGCCCCGGGCGGACGGGCCGCCCCGGTGCCGGTGCGGTGTGGACACCGCACCGACGTCGGCGGGCTGGTCAGCCGGCCACTTCGGAGCGGTCGGCGGTCGCCCACAGGGTGTGGAACGCGCCCTCCCGGTCGATCCGGTGGTAGGTGTGCGCGCCGAAGTTGTCCCGCAGGCCCTGGATCAGGGCCGCCGGCAACCGCTCCGCGCGCAGCGCGTCGAAGTAGGCGAGCGACGAGGAGAAGGCCGGGGTGGGCACACCTGCCCGCGCCGAGTCCGCCACCACCCGACGCCAGCTCGGCACGCCGTCGCTCACCGCGTCGGCGAAGTACGGCGCGACCAGCAGCGTCGGCAGCTCCGGCTGCGAGTCGTACGCCTCCCGGATGCGGTCGAGGAAGCGCGCCCGGATGATGCAGCCGCCCCGCCAGATGGTGGCGGTGCCACCCAGGTCGATGTCCCAGTGGTACTCGCGGCTGCCGGCCCGGATCTGGTCGAAGCCCTGCGCGTACGCGACGATCTTGCTGGCCAGCAGTGCCCGGCGGACGTCCTCGACGAACGCGTCCCGGTCCTCGACCTGCCACTTCTCGCCCGCGTCGCCGAACGTGCGGCGGGCCGCCTCGCGCTGACCGGCGTGCCCGGACAGCGACCTGGCGAAGGTCGCCTCGGCGATGCCGGTGATCGGGATGCCCAGGTCGAGGGCGATCTGCACCGTCCAGCGGCCGGTGCCCTTCTGCTCGGCCTGGTCGAGCACCACGTCGACGAACGCCTTGCCGGTGGCGGCGTCGGTGTGCGCCAGCACGTCGGCGGTGATCTCGATGAGGAACGACTCCAGCTCGCCGGTGTTCCACTCCCGGAAGATCTCCGCGATCTCCGCCGGGGTCGCCCCCAGCCCGGCCCGCAGCAGGTCGTACGCCTCGGCGATGAGCTGCATGTCGGCGTACTCGATGCCGTTGTGGACCATCTTGACGAAGTGGCCCGCGCCGTCGGGGCCGACGTGCTGGCAGCAGGGGACGCCGTCCACCTGCGCGGCGATCTTCTCGAACATCGGGCCGAGCTTCTGGTAGGACTCCGCCGAGCCGCCCGGCATGATGCTCGGCCCGAGCAACGCGCCCTCCTCGCCACCGGAGACACCGGTGCCGACGAAGTGCAGCCCGTGCTCGCGCAGCGTCTCCTCCCGGCGGCGGGTGTCGGCGAAGTGGGCGTTGCCGGCGTCGACGACGATGTCGCCCTCCTCCAGCAGCGGCACCAGCTCGTCGATGACGGCGTCGGTGGGGGCGCCCGCCTTGACCATGACGATCACCGCGCGGGGCCGCTCCAGCGAGCCGACGAAGTCGGCCAGGGACTCCGACGGCACGAAGGTGCCCTCGTCGCCGTGCTCGGCGACCAGGCTGCGGGTGCGCTCCGGGGAGCGGTTGTGCACCGCCACGGTGAACCCGTTCCGGGCCAGGTTGCGGGCCAGGTTGCGACCCATCACCGCCAGCCCGGTCACGCCGATCTGCGCCGTCGCCTGTTGCGTCATGTCGTACCCGCCACCTCTCACGTCACCTGTGTGCTGTGAACCTATCGCGCGCCCGCGAGGGCCGGCAGCCGCCGTCCACCCAGTGTCACAGGGTGGTCGCGTACGCCCGGCGGGGGTCGCCGCCGTCGGCGCGACGGGGTCGGAAAAGCGGGTGCGCCGGGTGCGGGGGTGGGTTAGCGTGACGGCATGCGCATCTGACGCCCTTCTCTCCAGAGCCGACCCGCCGCCGTGGCCGTGGGTCCGCGTGCTCGGGCGTCCGCGTTTCCCACTCCTCCCCGCAGGGGGATGACCCGTGGCCGGTCGTCCGGAGCCGATCCCGTCCGTCGACCGCCCGCCCGCCGTCCGCGTGGCAGGGTGGCCCTCCGCACCTCGTCAGGAGGCAGCGTATGCCCGCCAAGCGCAGTCCGAAGAAGTCCCGTCGTCCCGTACCGTCCCCGGTGGAGGTGGACCCGACGGCGCTCGCGGCACTCACCGTGACGCCCGCGCACCCGGTTTCCCTCGCCGTCGCGTCGTCCCACCCGGACGCCGCCGCCCGGCAAACTCCGCCCCCTCCGCCGTCGCGGTCGGGCCGGTCGGTCCGGGCCGGCTCCACCACCGCCCAGGGCCAGAACCGGCGGTACGCCTTCCGCCGCAGCTGACCCGCCCGGCGGGGGCCCGCCTCGGCCGGGGGCCCGCCTCGGCCGGGGGCCCGTTACGCCAGATCGCCGAAACAGCGGTGTCCGAGTCCTCGGATACCGCTGTTTCGGCTCAATGGCGCCGGCGGCCTGCCGCTCGGCGGGCCGGGTGGGTCAGCCGATCAGGGGGCGGAAGGTGCCGAGGGCGACGCTGACCGCGAGGGCGCTGCCGGCCAGGGCGGCCGCTCCGGCGACGAGCAGCCAGTCGGCCGGGCGGAACACCTGCCGGCGGGCCACCGTACGCGGGGTGCCGGCGTCGAAGCCCCGGGCGTCCATCGCCACCGCCAGCCGGGTGCCGCGCCGGATCGCCCCCACCAGCAGGGCGAACGCCGTGGCGGCGAAGAGCCGCAGCCGGGCCAGCGGGTTACGGCCGGCGTCCACCCCCCGGGCCCGGCGCGCCATGGTCAGCATCTGCCACTCCTGACCGAGCAGCGGCACCAGCCGGAACGCGGCCAGTGCGCCGATGGCGAAGCGGGCCGGGGCCTTCGCGTTCTGCACCAGCGCGTCGGCCAGGTCGGTCGGGTCGGTGGTCGCGAAGACGATCACCCCGGGCAGGGCGACCGCGAGCATCCGCAACACCAGTCCCAACGCGGTGACCAGCACTCCCGAGGTGACCAGCAGCGGTCCGGCCTCCCCGAGCACCCGGCCGGAACGGTCGGCGGCGAACAGCACCAGGGTGACCAGGATGCCGACGGCACCGGCCAGCAGTGGCAGGGCCCGCCGGGCCAGCACCCGGTAGCGGATGCCGAACAGTGGCAGCAGCGCCAGTTCCATGGCGATCGCCACCGCGGGCGCGACCGGGTCGAGGCTGGCCACCAGCAGGAAAGAGAAGACCAGACCGGCCGCGAGCTTCGCCACCGGGTTGCGTCGGGCCAGCGGCGCACCGGGCGTCGCGACGGGTTCCAGACCGATCACGACCGCCCCCACGCCCGTGGACGGGCGGTGGTGCGGGGGCGCGGTGCGGGGGCGGTCACGGCTGCTCCCGGGCGGGGCGCAGGGTGACCGCCCGGTCGGCGAGCGCGGCGACGAAGTCCCCGTCGTGGGTGACGGTGACCACGCCGTGTCCGGCGTCACGCAGGTCGGCGAAGAGGTCGACCAGCTCACCCCAGGTGCGGCGGTCCTGGCCGAAGGTGGGTTCGTCGCAGATCAGCAGCCGGGGCGCGGTGGCCAGGGCGGTCGCCACGCTGAGCCGCCGGGCCTCCCCACCCGAGAGGGTGTACGGGTTGGCCCCGGCGAGCCGGGTCAGCCGCAGCCGCTCCAGCAACTCGTCCACGGTGGCCCGGACGGACGGTTCGGGGCGACCCGTCCGGCGCGGACCGAGGGCCAGTTCGTCGCGGACGGTACGGGTGACGAACTGGTGCTCCGGGTCCTGGAAGACCGAACCGATCCGACCGGCCAGGGCGGGGGCCCGCCACCGGTGCGGGGGCGTACGGGTGTCCCCGTCGGCCAGGGCGGCGGTGGCGGTCAGCCGGCCGGCCCCGGGGCGGAGCAGGCCGCCGAGCAGCAGCGCGAGGGTGGACTTGCCGGCTCCGTTCGGGCCGAGGACGGCGAGCGCCTCGCCGGCGCGTACGGCAAGGTCGGTGGGGGCCAGCCGGGGCGGCAGGCCGAGCCGGTCGGCGGTGAGCAACTCCGCGCCTGGCGGCCCGGCGGCCCGCCGGGTCACCGTGGGGTGACCGGGCACCCACACCCCCTCGGCGGCGAGCGCGGCCCCGTGCGCGGCGAAGACCGCCTCCGGGGTCCCGTCGGCCCGGACCCCGCCACCGGGAGCCAGCACCACCACCCGGTCGACCAGGGGCAGGGCGTCGGCGACCCGGTGTTCGACCAGGACCAGGGTGGTGTCGGGGTCCAACGCGCCGGCCACCGCCGTGCGGACCAGGTCCGCGCCGGCCGGATCGAGGTTGGCGGTCGGCTCGTCGAGCAGCAGCAGCCCCGGCCGCAGCGCCAGCACCCCGGCCAGGGCGAGCCGCTGCTGCTCGCCGCCGGACAACGCCGCGGTGGGCCGGTCCCGGTGGTACGGGAAACCGACCCGGCGCAGCGCCTCGTCCACCCGGGGCCAGATCTCGTCGCCGGGTACCCCCCGGTTCTCCAGGCCGAACGCGACGTCGTCGCCGCAGCGGGCCATCACGAGCTGGGACTGCGGGTCCTGGAAGACGGTGCCGACCCGTTCGCGGGCCTTGGCCGGGTCGAGGCCGTCGATCTCGACGGTGCCCTCCTGCTCGCCGGAGTCCGCCGGCAGCAGCCCGGCCAGCGCGGCGAGCAGGGTGCTCTTGCCGGCCCCGGACGGCCCCAGCAGCAGCACCCGTTCCCCGTGGTCGATGCGCAGGTCGACCCCGCGTACCGCCCAGGCCCGCCGCCCGGCGTGCCGCCAGCCGAAGCCGACCAGCCTCACCCCGGCCACACCGCCGACCCTTCCCCGCTCGCCACGGCAGCCTCAGACGAGGGTGCGGTCGCGGGCGGCGGGGAACCGGTCGAGCACCCCGGTCTCGGCGAGCGCCCGGGTCAGGTACCAGCCGCCGACACCGGCGACGACGGCGGCGCTGAGCACGGTCAGCGCCGCGTACGGCAGGCGGTAGCTGGTCAGGGCGTACTCGGCGTTCCAGACGAAGAAGTCGAACAGGGCGGCGCTCAGCCCGGTCATCGCCCCGGCGAGCACCGCCACCGGCAGCCGGTACGCCCGGTAGCGGAACGCGGCGAAGGCCAGCTCCGCGCCGAGACCCTGGATCAGGCCTTGGACGATGGTGACGCCGCCCCACTCCGCACCGAGCAGCGCGGAGACGGTGGCGGCGACGGCCTCGCAGAACAGGGCCGCCCCCGGCTTGCGGATCACCAGGCCGCCGAGCACGGCCGGGACGAGCCACACCCCGTACATCACGGCCTGGCTGGCCGGTGCGGCGGCGAAGACCGGGTCGGCGGCCTTCCAGACCAGGCCCCAGGCCCAGAAGATGACCCCGAAGGCCACGGCGATCACGGCGGCGACCACGATGTCGATCGTGCGCCACCGGTTGGTGGTGGTGTGCTGCATGTCGGTGCTCCCAGTCCAGAAGATCGAACCAGGAGAAGACGCACGCCGCGCCCGGCGGCAGCCGGACGGCGGCGCGGCTGGAGGTCGACCGAACTCCCTGCGCTGGCATTACCCAGATCAGGTTCGAGGGTCTGCGGGCGGTGCCCGCACTCTCAGCGCTGTGCGCTCCCCTGTCGGATGTGAAGTTGTCTCGGCAGACGCTAGCACCGACCTGCGGCAACGGCCCAGCAGGTCATGGTTCCCGGCATTCGACGCCCGGGCGGGGGCCCGGGTCGCTGGGTAGTCTGACGATCATGCGGGTAGCGGCGCGGGGACTGACGTTCGACGTACGGGCCGGTGGCCCGGAGGGCGGCGACGTGGTGCTGCTGCTGCACGGCTTCCCCCAGCACGGTGGGGAGTGGGACGCGGTGGTGCCGGCCCTGCACGCCGCCGGGCTGCGCACGTACGCACCCGACCAGCGGGGTTACTCGCCCGGTGCCCGTCCCACGGAGGTGGCCGACTACCGGCTGCCGGAGCTGGTCGCCGACGCGGTGGCGGTGCTGGACGCGCTGGGCGTCGACACCGCGCACGTGGTGGGGCACGACTGGGGCGCGGTCGTCGCCTGGGCGTTGGCCGCAGGGCACCCGGAGCGGGTGCGTACCCTCACCGCGGTCTCGGTGCCGCATCCGGCCGCCTTCGGGTACGCGCTGGCCACCGACCGCCGGCAGCGGGTGCGCTCGTCGTACATGGCGTTGTTCCGCCGGGCCGGCCTGGCGGAGAAGGTGCTGCTGGCCGGGCGGGGGGTGGTGCTGCGCCGGCTGCTGTCCGGCGTCGGCGACCCGGCCCGGGTGGCCGGGTACGCCGGGCCGCTGCGGACGCCCGGCGCGTTGACCGGGGCTCTGAACTGGTACCGGGCGATGTCGGGTCGGGACATGAAGGCGGTCGGTCCGGTGGGCGTGCCGACCAGCTACGTGTGGAGCGACCGGGACGTGGCGATCGGACGGGCCGCCGCGCAGGCGTGCGTCCGGCACGTGTCGGGGGACTACCGGTTCGTGGTGCTCTCCGGGGTGACCCACTGGATTCCCGACGAGGCGCCGGGCCCGCTGGCCGAGGCGATCCTGGCCCGGGTGCGCGGGTCGGCCCGATGATGTCGGCGCAGCGGCTCGATCGGGGTTCGTGAATCGGTTTCGGGCGGTTGCGGATCGGGCACAGGCGTTGCTGCCGACGGGGGGTACCCCCGTCGGTCGTACCGTCTGAACCGGAGGTAACGCGTGTCGAAGGAATCCGAGAAGCAGCGATGGCAACGCAACTTCGCCGATCTGCTCCAGGAACTGCGGGTCGCCCAGACCGGCGTGCAGATCCTCTTCGCCTTCCTGCTGACCCTGCCGTTCAGTAACGGGTTCACCCGGACCAGCGAGTTCCAGCGGGACGTCTACATCCTGGCCCTGCTGTCCGCCGCCGCGGCCACCGCGATGATCATTTCGCCGGTCGCCTTCCACCGGGCGCTGTTCCGCCAGGGCCGCAAGCCGGAACTGGTCCGTTTCGCGCACCGGATGGCCTCCGCTGGCCTGGCCTTCATGCTGGTCGCGATGGTGAGCGCGGTTCTGCTGATCGCCGACTTCGTGCTCGACACCGGCATCGCCGTGGTGCTCACCGTGATCACCGGCCTGTGGTTCATGACCTTCTGGGTGATCCTGCCGTTCGCCCGACGCAACTGGGGCGACGACGACATCGACGACGACGATGACGACCCGGTGGTGCTGAACGGCGACTGATCCCGCCCGTTGGGTGGTGCGACGAGTGCGGTGGGCCGGGGGGTCAGCGGGCGATGGCCCAGGCCAGCACGGCCGCCAGGATGAGCCCGTTGAGCAGCGCCAACACCAGGTACGCCTGCGGCGGGATCTTGCGTCCGCGCCGGACGAAGCTGACCAGCACGGCGGCGTACGCCAGCAGCAGCACGGCGATCACGATCAGGAAGTAGAGCACCGCACCACCCTAGACGAGCCGGTCGTGGTGCCCGACGACCGAGCGCGACCGCCCGCGGCCCGGTGCGGCGTCGCCTGGCGTGCCGGCCCGACCGGGCGGAGGTGGGAGAGCAGATTAATATCGAGTAACATCGATTTTTGCCTCCTCTCGTCCCGGGCTGCGGCCATCGTCGCGGGGCTCGGGCGGCCGTCCAGATGGGGGCGGGCGACGCCGGCCCGGCACCGGCGACTAGGAGCAGATGATGAGAGCAGCGCGGCGACGTATCGCCGGACTCGGCGCGATCACACTGGCGGTCCTCGCGGGCGGTGTGGCGGTCGCGGCGGGCAACGCCACCGCGGCGGCCACCGGCTGCCGGGTCGACTACAAGGTCACCAGCGAGTGGCAGGGCGGCTTCGGCGCGGACGTCACCATCACCAACCTCGGCGACCCGGTCACCGGCTGGACGCTCACCTGGGCGTTCGCCCGCGGGCAGCGGGTCAGCCAGGCGTGGAACGCCACCGTCACCCAGAGCGGGACGGCGGTCAGCGCCACGGACGTCGGCTACAACGGCACCATCGGGACCGGGGCCGCCGTCAGCTTCGGGTTCAACGGCGCGTGGACCACCGCCAACCCGGTGCCCACCGCGTTCGCGCTCAACGGGGTCTCCTGCACCGGCGCGACCCCGACCGTCACCCCCTGCCCGCCACCGTCCACCCCGCCCACCCCCACCCCGACCCCGACCCTCACGCCCACGCCGCCCCCGACCCGGACGCCGACCCCCACCCCGACGCCCACGACACAGCCGCGGGTCACCGTGTGGCTGGCGGGGGACTCCACGGTCGCCAACCCGTCGTCCAGCGGGGCCTGCCCGGTGGGCTGGGGCAACCAGTTCGGCCAGTACCTCAACGGCAACGCCACCGTGGTCAACAGCGCGGTCGGCGGGCGCAGCATCCAAACCTGGCTGTACGACCCGAACGTCACCACCACGATGAACGCGGCCGGCGAGTGCGTGATCAACCCGCAGACCTACTCGACCCGCTGGCAGGCGATGCTCAACGCCAACGGCGGGATGAAGGCCGGCGACTACCTGTTCATCCAGTTCGGCATCAACGACGGCAGCACCACCTGCAACCGGCACGTCGGCTCGGCCCGCTACAAGGAACTGCTCGGCGTGATGGCCCGCGCGGCCCAGCAGCGCGGCGCGTACCCGGTCTTCCTCACCCCGGCCGCCGCGATCACCTGCTCGGGTAGCACCGCCGTGGGCAACCGGGGCTTCCTCACCGAGACCTTCGACGCGGGTCGGGCCAACAACGTCCCCGTCATCGACCTGCACAAGCTGAGCTACACGCTCTACAACACGCTGAAGCTGTGCCCGAACAACGGCGACTACAACTCGGGCGCGGTGGGCGCGTTCTTCTGCGCCGACCACACCCACTTCGAGACGGCCGGGGCCCGGCAGATCGCCGGCGTGGTCGCCACCGCCCTGCGTAACCAGCAGCTCGGCCTCGCGGCCTACCTGCGCTGACTACGTGCGGTGGGGGGGGCCCGCCCCCGGGGCCCCCCCCCCCGGCGCGGGCCGCGAGGCCGGGGGG
>NZ_JBMDWU010000334.1:0-1786 GCF_048594385.1 Micromonospora sp.
CCTGGCCTTCCTCAAGGGCCTCAAGCAGGTCGACGGCTGGCAGGACATGCCCCTGACCAAGGCCGCCCAGACCGTCCAGGTCTCCGCCTACCCCGACCACTACGCCCAGTGGGAGACCCAGGCCGCCGACCTCGTCGCCCAGCACTGGAACAGCTGACCCCCATACGACCCGATGGCCGGCACCCCACCCGGGGTGCCGGCCATCGGCGTGTCTCCACCGGCCGGGCCGGTGATCGGCGAGGGTCAGACCGCGCGGCGGCCCTCGAAGGCCCGACCCAGGGTGATCTCGTCGGCGTACTCCAGGTCGCCGCCGACCGGCAGGCCGCTGGCCAGGCGGGTGACCGCGATACCCATCGGCTTGACCATCAGCGCCAGGTACGTCGCCGTCGCCTCGCCCTCGGTGTTCGGGTCGGTGGCGAGGATCAGCTCGCGGATCGTCCCCGCGCTGAGCCGGCTCATCAGCTCGCGGATACGCAGGTTGTCCGGGCCGATCCCCTCCAGCGGATTGATCGCCCCGCCGAGCACGTGGTAGCGGCCCCGGAACTCACCGGTCCGCTCGATCGCCACCACGTCCTTGGGTTCCTCGACCACGCAGATCACCTCGTCGGTGCGGCGCGGGTCGCGGCAGATCCGGCACTGCTCCGACTCGGCGACGTTGAAGCAGGTGGTGCAGAACCGGACCAGGTCCTTGACCTTGCGCAGCGCACCGGCCAGCCGGGTGACGTCGGCCGGGTCCGCCGACAGGACGTGGAAGGCGATCCGCTGGGCGCTCTTCGGGCCGACGCCCGGCAGCCGCCCCAACTCGTCGATCAGGTCCTGGATGGCACCCTCGTACATCTGCGGGTCAGAATCCGGGCAGGCCGAGGCCGCCCATGCCGCCGGCGACCGGGCCCATCTTCTGGTCGGTCAGCTCCTTGGCCGCCTCGGCGGCGTTGTGCAGGGCCGCGACGACCAGGTCCTCCAAGGTCTCGACGTCCTCCGGGTCGACCGCCTTCGGGTCGATCCTGATGCTCTTGATCTCGCCGGAGCCGGACACGGTCGCGGTGACGAGACCGCCGCCGGCGGTGCCGGTCAGCTCGGCCTCGGCCAGCTCGGCCTGCGCCTTGGCGATCTGCTGCTGCATCTTCTGCGCCTGCTTCAGCATCTGCTGCATGTTCGGCTGTCCACCTGGGCGCACGGATGGCTCCTTCTCGCACTCGTCTGCTCGGCCGCGCCCAGCCTAGTCGGGCACGGCCGGTGTCTCCGGTCCGGGCGACGGCGGGTCAGCGCGCGTCCACCTCGTCGATCTTCTCGGCCCCGAACGCCTCCCGGAGCAACTGCACCGCCTGCTCCTCGCTCGACTGCCGGGCGGTCCGCTCGTCGATCACCTCGTCCAGCGGTTCGTCACCCGGGTCGAAGCCCTCGTAGGCCGGGGCCGCCGGCTGTGAACGTCCACCGGCACGCCCCGGCCCGTCGTAGTCCGGGTCGTACGGCGGCTCACCGGCCCAGGCGGCGTCCGCCAGCCGGCGCGCCGGCTGGGCGGACCGTGGCCCCTTGGCGGTGCCGGCCGCTGCCGCCGCCGCAGCCGCCCGCGCCGCCGCGATCGCGCTGCTCACCGGGGCCGCGCCGGGGGCGGTCGCACCGGTCTGCGCCGGGGCCGTCGCCTGCCCCGCCGGCCTGGGTACGGCAGTCGCCGTCCCGCCGGCACGCGCAGCCGCCGGTGCCACCGCCCGTGCTCCGGATGCCCCCGCCGTGCCGGGCCCGGCCTGCGCGCCCGTTGCCTGCGCCGAACCGCCGGCCGTCGTCG
>NZ_JBMDWU010000335.1:0-3684 GCF_048594385.1 Micromonospora sp.
CGGGCGCCGCCCCCCGGGCCGGCGCCGGGGGGGGGGGGCGCCGCCGCCCCCCCCCCCCCCCCCCCGCCCGGGCCCGCCCCGAGGAGTCCGGGCCGCCCGGCGGCCCCGGACACCACCGGGCGTGCCGCCCCGGCGGGCCCGTACCACCTGATCACCTCTTCCGACCCGTGACCCCGGGCCGCGCTGCCGCGCGCCCCCGGCACGGGCCCCGGCCGTACGCAGCTCCCCGGTCGGCGAACCGCACGGGGTCGGGACGGCGTAGTCCCGTCCCCACCGGAGAGCGAGACGCGGCACCGCACCACCCGGGTGGCCCCGGCACCCGCCCGGAGCAGGCAGCACATCGTCCCCCACCGGAGGAACCAGATGGCAAGATCGGTACACCGATGGCTCGCCGCGATCGCAGGGGTCGGGATCGTCGTCCCGCTCGCCGCGACCGCTCCCGCGTTGGCCCAGCCGGCCCAGGACCCGACAAGCGTCCTGGTGTTCACCAAGACCGACGGTGAGCGTCACCCGTCGATCGACAAGGGCGTCAACGCGATCCGCACCCTGGGCAAGGGCAACGGCTTCACCGTCGACGTCACCCAGAACTCGACCGCCTTCTCCGACGACAACCTGGCCAGCTACGGCGCGGTCGTCTTCCTCAACACCACGGGCGACGTGCTCAACGGCGGCCAGGAGGCGGCCTTCGAGCGCTACATCCGCAACGGCGGCGGCTACCTCGGCGTCCACGCCGCGGTCGAGGCCGAGCCGTCGTGGACGTTCTACCGCGACATCGTCGGCACCACCGCCGCCGGCACGGCGTCGAGCGGGTCGGCCAGCATCGACGTGGCCGACCGGGCGCACCCGGCGAGCAAGCCGCTCGCCCGGCAGCTCACCCTCAACGACCAGTGGTACAACTTCACCACCAACGTCCGGGGCACCGCGCACGTGCTGGCCACGGTGGACGAGAAGAGCTTCACCGGCGGCACCATGGGCTACGACCACCCGATCTCCTGGTGCAAGGACTTCCAGGGCGGCCGGTCGTTCTACACCGGACTCGGTGACAGCGCCGACACGTACGCCAACTCCGCGTTCCGCAAGCACCTGCTCGGCGCGATCCAGTGGTCGGCCGGCATGGTCCAGGGCGACTGCGGCGCCACCGTCAAGGCCAACTACGAGAAGGTCATCCTCAACGACGAGCCGGGCGAGCCGATGACCCTGTCGGTGCTGCCCGACGGTCGGGTGCTGCACAACACCCGGGCCGGCGAGATCCGTCTCTACGACCCGAAGACCGGCGCGAGCCCGGTCATCACCACCATCCCGGTGTACCAGCACGACGAGGACGGCCTCCAGTCGGTCACCGTCGGCCCGGACTTCGCCACCGACAAGTGGGTGTACGTCTACTACGCGCCCAAGCTCGACACCCCGACCACCGACGCGCCGGTGACCAGCACCGACCCGAACGCGTGGGACGCCTACAAGGGGCACAACCAGCTCTCCCGGTTCAAGTGGGTGGAGGAGCCGACGCCGCACCTCGACCTGGCCAGCGAGCAGAAGATCATGAAGGTCGACACCGACCGGGGTGTCTGCTGCCACGTCGCCGGTGAGATCAAGTTCGACGGCAAGGGGCTGCTCTACCTGGTCACCGGCGACGACACCAACGCCGGTGGCTCGGACGGCTTCACCCCGATCAACGAGTCGCCGACCCAGGGGCCGGGCTACGACGCCCAGCGTTCCGCCGGCAACACCAACGACCTGCGGGGCAAGGTGCTGCGGATCAAGGTGAAGGCCGACGGGTCGTACAGCATCCCGGCCGGCAACCTGTTCCCCGAGGCCGAGGACCGCGACGACAAGACCCGCCCGGAGATCTTCCTGATGGGTCTGCGCAACCCGTTCCGCTTCGACGTGGACTCCCGGGGCTTCGTCTACATCGGTGACTACTCGCCGGACTCGCAGGTGCCGAACGCGGCCCGGGGGCCGGAGGGCACCGGCCGGTGGATCGCCGCCAACAAGGCAGGCAACTACGGCTGGCCGTACTGCTACTCGCCGACCCTGCCGTACATCGACTACGACTTCGTCACCAAGCAGTCCAAGGGCGCGTTCAACTGCGCCGCACCGGTGAACGACTCGCCGCGCAACACCGGCCGTCGGGTCCTCCCGCCGGTGCAGGACCCGCAGCTCAACTACACCTTCCGGGCGACCACCACCTGCGCCGAGGCGTACCTGAGCACCCCGCCCGGCACCTGTGAGTTCCAGTGGCCGGTGCTCGGCACCGGTGGCGTCGGCCCGATGGGCGGCCCGGTCTACAAGTACGACGCCGCGCTGGACTCCGCGACCAAGTTCCCGGAGTACTACCACGACGCGGTGGTCTTCGGGGAGTTCACCCGGGACAAGATCTTCATGATGCGCACCAACGGCAGCGGCAAGCTGGTCGGGGTGGAGCAGTTCCTGCCGGGCTTCGTCTTCGACAACCCGATGGACATGGAGTTCGGCCCGGACGGCAACCTCTACCTGCTGGAGTACGGCGACGGCTTCTTCCGGGCCAACCCGGACGCCGCGCTGTCGGTGATCCGCTACGCCAAGGGCACCCGGGCGCCGGTGGCCGAGCTGAAGGCCACCCCGACCTCGGGTGCGGCGCCGCTGACCGTGCAGTTCTCCGCCGAGGGCTCCTACGACGCGGACCCGGGCGAGACCATCACCTACGCCTGGGACTTCGACGGCAACGGCACCACCGACTCGACCGACCGGGACGCGTCGCACACCTACACCACCGTCGGGGTGTTCACCGCCAAGCTGACGGTCACCGACACCAGCGGCAAGACGGCGGTGCTCACCCGCGAGATCACCGTGGGCAACACCGCGCCCACCGTGAAGGTCACCTCGCCGCTGTCGGGCACGTTCTTCAACTGGGGTGACACCGTGCCGTGGACGGTCACCGTGACCGACCCCGAGGACGGCCCGATCGACTGCAGCCGGGTCACGGTCTCCTTCGTGCTCGGCCACGACACCCACGGCCACGGCATGAGCGACGCCAACGGCTGCTCGGGCTCGTTCGAGACCCCGGCCGACGGCGCCGACCACGCCGGTGGCTACCTGTACGGCGCGATCAGCGCCACCTACACCGACAAGGGCGCCAACGGCCAGCCGGCGCTGTCCTCGCTCGACCAGATCGTCCTGCAGACCTTCCGGCAGCAGGCCGAGTTCGCCCAGGTCCAGCAGGGCGTCACCCTGGCCAACACCACCGACGCCGGTGGCGGGCAGCATGTGGCCGGCATCGACAACGGTGACCACATCGCGCTCGACCCGATCAACCTGGGCGGGATCGACAAGATCACCTTCCGGTACGCCGGTGGCTCCACGGCCACCGCCGGAACCCCGCGCGGCATCGTCGAGCTGCGGCTCGACTCGCCGACCGGCGCGCTGGTGACCAGCGCGACGCTCAACGCGACCACCGGCACCAGCGCCTGGGCCAGCCAGACCTTCCCGGTCAGCCAGGCAGCCGGTACCCACGCGCTCTACCTGGTCTTCAAGCCCGTCTCCGGCGGACCCACGACCAGCCTGTTCAACCTCAACTGGGTGGAGTTCGGCGGCCCGACCTCCTGACGTCACCCTCCGGTCGCCGGGTGCGCCGCTAACACCGCCTCCCGGGCGCGGCTGTGGACAGGGGGGTGACCCGCGGTCGGCCCGGCGGGCCCCCCCGGGTGA
>NZ_JBMDWU010000336.1:0-19687 GCF_048594385.1 Micromonospora sp.
TCTGCCGAACGCCATGTTCCGGGTGGAACTCGCGAACGGCCACAAGGTGCTGGCTCACATCAGCGGCAAGATGCGGCAGCACTACATCCGCATCCTGCCGGAGGACCGGGTCGTCGTCGAACTCTCGCCGTACGACCTGACCCGCGGACGCATCGTCTACCGCTACAAGTAAAGCCTGACGGCGGCCGGGAAGTCCCCGTGTCCGTCTTCGACGTCCGGAGTCGCGGTCATCGCGTCACCGGGCCGGATGGGAAGTAAGGCAACCGTGAAGGTCAAGCCGAGCGTCAAGAGGATCTGCAACAAGTGCCGGGTTATCCGCCGGCACGGCCGGGTCATGGTGATCTGCACCGACCCGCGCCACAAGCAGCGCCAGGGCTGATCCGAGCCCGCTCTCCGCGTGACGGAGGGCGGCGGACCGGTCCGGGTCGCGCAGATCCGACGACAACACGTCACCAGCTCGTCCCAGCCGCGGAACGTACGCATGCGTACCTTCTCGTGGCCAACCCCCGGTCGGAGGCCGGGGCCCGCTCGGGCAGCGGCCGTCCGGTCGCCGGCGCCCGACGCGCCGGACCCGGAACTGGTCGGTAGCGGGGTGGGACGGGTCCACACCTCCGCCACACATCACGAGGAGTACGCCCGCACATGGCACGTCTAGTCGGCGTGGATCTCCCCCGCGAGAAGCGGATGGAGATCGCGCTCACCTACATCTTCGGGGTCGGTCGCACCCGTGCCCAGGAGACGCTCGCCGCTACCGGCATCTCGCCGGACAAGCGCGCTCGGGACCTCACGGACGAGGAGCTCGTTCAGCTCCGCGACCACATCGAGTCGAACTACAAGGTTGAAGGCGACCTGCGCCGCGAGGTCGCCGCCGACATCCGCCGCAAGGTCGAGATCGGCTGCTACGCCGGCATCCGGCACCGCCGGGGCCTGCCCGTGCGTGGCCAGCGGACGCGGACCAACGCCCGCACCCGCAAGGGCCCGAAGCGGACCGTGGCCGGCAAGAAGAAGCCCGGCAAGAAGTAATTCCCACGCCGGCGCCCAGGCGAAGAGCCAGCAGCCGATCGAGAACCCATACAGGAGCGCAGAAGACTTATGCCACCGAAGGCTCGTGCCGGAGCCGCAGTCAAGAAGGTCCGGCGCAAGGAACGCAAGAACGTCGCCCACGGGCAGGCGCACATCAAGAGCACGTTCAACAACACCATCGTGTCCATCACGGACCCGACAGGTGCGGTCATCTCCTGGGCCTCCGCCGGCCAGGTTGGCTTCAAGGGCTCCCGCAAGTCGACCCCGTTCGCCGCGCAGCTGGCCGCCGAGGCCGCCGCGCGCCGGGCGATGGAGCACGGCATGCGCAAGGTCGACGTGTTCGTCAAGGGTCCCGGCTCCGGCCGGGAGACCGCCATCCGTTCGCTGCAGGCCGTCGGGCTTGAGGTCGGCCAGATCGCCGACGTCACCCCGCAGCCGCACAACGGGTGCCGTCCGCCGAAGCGTCGCCGGGTCTGAGAGGTTAGAGAGAGATGGCTCGTTACACCGGTGCTGACTGCCGCCGTTGCCGGCGGGAGAAGATGAAGCTGTTCCTCAAGGGCAGCAAGTGCGATGGCCCGAAGTGCCCGTTCGAGTCCCGGCCGTTCCCGCCCGGACAGCACGGCCGTGGCCGCACGAAGGAGACGGAGTACCTGCTCCAGCTCCGCGAGAAGCAGAAGGCCCGCCGCGTGTACGGCGTGCTGGAGAAGCAGTTCCGCGGGTACTACGAGGAGGCCGTGGCCAAGCAGGCCAAGACCGGTGAGGTCCTCCTGCAGATCCTCGAGTCGCGGCTCGACAACGTGGTCTACCGGGCCGGGTACGCGCACTCCCGGGACATGGCCCGCCAGCTTGTCAAGCACGGTCACTTCACCGTGAACGGCAAGAAGGTCGACATCCCGTCGTACCGCGTCAAGGAGCACGACATCATCGAGGTCAGGGGCAAGAGCAAGGAGCTCACCACGTTCATCGTGGCGCAGGCCCAGGCCGGCTCGAAGACCGTTCCGGCGTGGCTGGAGGCGATCCCGAGCCAGATGAAGGTCCTGGTGCACTCGCTCCCGGCCCGCCAGGTGATCGACACCCAGGTCCAGGAGCAGCTGATCGTCGAGCTCTACTCCAAGTAGGGCCCGTTGCGGTGGCCCGTCCTGCGGGGCGGGCCACCGGAACAGTTTGTGTCGTGGACGTCATATAGCGGGCGTCCCGGAAGAGAAGAGAAGAAATGCTCATCAGCCAGCGACCGTCTCTCTCCGAAGAGTCGATCAACGAGACCCGCTCCCGGTTCACCATCGAGCCGCTGGAGCCCGGCTTCGGCTACACCCTGGGCAACTCGCTGCGGCGTACGCTGCTGTCGTCCATCCCGGGTGCCGCGGTCACCTCGATCAAGATCGACGGTGTGCTGCACGAGTTCACCACGATCCCCGGGGTCAAGGAGGACGTGGTCGAGCTCGTCATGAACATCAAGGAGCTCTGCGTCAGCTCCGAGCACGACGAGCCGGTCAGCATGGACCTGCGCAAGCAGGGGCCGGGCGACGTGACCGCCGGTGACATCCAGCCCCCGGCCGGGGTCTCGGTGCACAACCCCGACCTGAAGCTCGCCACCCTCAACGGCAAGGGCCGGCTCGACATGGAGCTGACCGTCGAGCGGGGTCGCGGCTACGTGACGGCGGCGCAGAACAAGCAGGCCGGCGCCGAGATCGGCCGGATCCCGGTCGACTCGATCTACTCGCCGGTGCTGAAGGTGACGTACCGCGTCGAGGCGACCCGTGTCGAGCAGCGGACCGACTTCGACCGGCTGATCATCGACGTCGAGACCAAGCCGTCGATGGGCCCGCGTACCGCGCTGGCCTCCGCCGGTTCGACGCTGGTGGAGCTGTTCGGGCTGGCCCGGGAGCTGGACGAGACCGCCGAGGGCATCGACATCGGGCCGTCCCCGCAGGACGCCCAGCTCGCGGCCGACCTCGCCCTGCCGATCGAGGAGCTGGACCTCACCGTCCGCTCCTACAACTGCCTCAAGCGCGAGGGCATCAACTCCGTTGGTGAGCTGATCGGGCGTACCGAGGCCGACCTCCTCGACATCCGCAACTTCGGTCAGAAGTCGATCGACGAGGTCAAGATGAAGCTCGCCGGGATGGGTCTGGGGCTGAAGGACTCGGCTCCGAACTTCGACCCGGCACACGTCGTGGACGCCTTCGGTGAGGCCGACTACGACACCGACGACTATCGCGAGACCGAGCAGCTCTAGTCCGCGCTGCCGCCACACCTGAGGAGCACCAAGCATGCCCACGCCCACCAAGGGCCCCCGCCTCGGCGGCAGCCCCGCGCACGAGCGGCTGATGCTGGCCAACCTGGCCACCGCGCTGTTCCAGCACGGCAAGATCCAGACCACCGAGACGAAGGCCCGGCGGCTGCGTCCGCTGGCCGAGCAGCTCATCACCAAGGCCAAGCGGGGCGACCTCGCCTCACGCCGTCGGGTGCTGGGCGTCGTCAAGGACAAGGACGTGGTCTACTCCCTGTTCGACCAGATCGCGCCCCGGTACGCCAACCGCAACGGTGGCTACACCCGGATCGTGAAGACCGGCCCGCGCAAGGGTGACGCCGCTCCGATGGCGATCATCGAGCTGGTGGAGGAGCTTCAGGTCGCCGAGCCGAAGGCGAACAAGAAGACCGCCGCCCGCAAGTCCGCCCAGCAGGACAAGGTCGAGGCGCTCGCCCCGGCCGAGGAGACCCCGGCGGCCCCGGCCGACCAGGACTCCGAGGCGCCGGTCTCGGCGTCCGGTGACACCGCCGCCGCCCGCGAGGACAGCGACGAGGCCACCGAGGCCACCGCGAACAAGGCCTGAGCAACGGCACCACCGTCGGGCCCGCCTTCCCTTCCTGGGGTGCCGGGCCCGACGTCGTGAACGGGAGGTACGAGATGGACGAGCGGATCCGGCTGCGGCTGGACGTCTCGAACGACGGCACCGACTTCTCCGGCTGGGCCGCCCAGCCGACCCGGCGCACGGTGGCCGGGGTGCTGGTCGCGACGCTGGACCTGGTGCTCGGGGCGGGCACCGTGACCGGCCTGACCGTGGCCGGGCGGACCGACGCCGGGGTGCACGCCACCGGGCAGGTCTGCCACCTCGACCTGCCCGCCGCCGTCTGGGCGGAGCACCGGGAGCGGCTGCTGCGCCGGCTGGCCCGGCTGCTCCCCGGTGACGTCCGGGTCCGGGCGATGACGGAGGTGCCCGCCGACTTCGACGCCCGTTTCTCGGCCACCTTCCGCCGGTACGAGTACCGGGTGACCGACGCCCCGTGGGGTGCCGAGCCGCTGCGGCGGTGGGACACCCTCGCCTGGCCCCGGGCGTTGGACCCGGCCGCCCTGAACGTCGCGGCGGCCGGCCTGGTCGGGGAGCACGACTTCGCCGCGTACTGCCGGCGCAAGGAGAACGCCACGACGGTGCGCGAGGTGACCCGGCTGGACTGGCGGCGGGACCCGGACGGCATCCTGGTCGCCACCGTGCAGGCCGACGCGTTCTGCCAGGCGATGGTGCGCAGCCTGGTGGGGGCGATGCTGACCGCCGGGGACGGTCGACGTCAGGTCGGGTGGCCGGCGGGGCTGCTCGCCCGGCGGGAACGCTCAAGCGAGGTGACGGTCGCGCCGGCGCACGGGTTGACCCTGGTGGCCGTCGGCTATCCGGCCGACCCGGCCGACTACGCCGACCGCGCCGACCGGACCCGCCGGTTGCGGCTGCCGGTGGAGTCCTGACCCGGGGCTACCGGCGGGCGGCGGCGCTGCGCTGGCGTGCCGACTCGTAGAGCACGACGGTCGCGGCGGCCGCCGCGTTCAGGGAGCTGGCGGCCCCGGACATCGGCACCCGGACGAGCTGGTCGCAGGCGTCCCGCCAGCCGACGCTGAGACCGGTGGTCTCGTTGCCGATCAGGGTCAGCGTGGGCTGCGTGAAGTCGTAGTCGGCGGCATCCAGTGTGGCGTGCTCGTCGGCGCCCGCGATGCCGATGTGGACACCGCCGGCCCGCACGTCGGCGACCCAGGACAGCACCGCCTGGTGCGAGGGTGCCCGGACCACCGGCAGCGCGAACAGTGAGCCGGTGCTCGCCCGTACCGCCTTTGGGTCGTACACGTCGGCGGCGTGGCCGGTGACGACGACGCCGGACGCGCCGAAGGCGTCCGCGGACCGGATGAGGGTCCCGATGTTGCCGGGGCTGGCGGGCCTGTCGAACACGACGGTGAGCATGGTCGGCCCGACCGGGATGCGGCGCAGGTCGTCCTCGGGTAGGGCGACCACGGCCAGCAGCTCCGGCACCGTGTCCGCCTTGCCGCCCAGCTCGTGCATCAGGTCGGGGGCGACGGCGTACCGCTCGGCCCGGACGGTGTCCAGGGTCGCGCGGGCCCAGCCGGACAACTGGACGTCGGCGTCGTAGAGCAGCTCCCGGACCTGCCAGCCGTGTTCGACGGCCATCGCGATCGGGCGTACGCCCTGCACGAGGAACTCGCCGCGACGCTGCCGCTTGGTCCGGTTGCGCAGCAGGGCCTCCCACTGCTGGAACCGCGCGTTGCGGCCACTCACCCGTCCCCTCACCGGTGGTCCCGCCTCCCCGGTACCGCAGGGTCGGGGGTGTCCTGCCCGAGTCCCCGGCGGATCGCGATCTCCACGGGCGAGTACGCGCCGTCGGGTCGTTCCAGTTCGTACGGTGCCGCCGGCATCAGCGGCGGCTGGGCCATGAAGCGCGGTCGCGTCCCGTGGTGCGGCTGTGCCGCGTGCACCAGGAACGGATGGCAGAGGAATACGTCACCCGGGGACCCGGTGGCCAGGGCGACCGGCCGGTGGTCCGACGCCGCCACCAGGTCGGGCGCGAGGTCGAGGCCGCTCGCCCCGTCCTCCCCGTACTTTTCGAGCACCTTCGGCACGTCGAGGTGTGAGCCGACCCTGATCCGGGTCGGTGCGTCCTCGTCACCGACCTCGCTGAACAGGAACAGCATCAGCAGTGCCCGATCCCGGGAGCGGATGTTCGTGAAGTACCAGTTCGCGCCCTCCGGAAGGTAGCTGCCCTCGATGTGCCAGCCCGCGTCGTCCGGCTCGTCGGGGTGCGGGAAGCGCAACGGGAACGTGCCCAGTGAGTAGCGCGGCTCCCAGCGTCCCGCGCCGACGAGCAGGTCGTACGCGTGGTGGAGGAACGGGGAGTTGGGTGCGGCGGCGAACGGCCCCTGCGCCATGCCGGGCACCCAGTGCACGGGCTGCGTCCAGGTGGCCGGGTCGTCCGGGTCGCAGCCGGTCTCCCGCCACAGCAGCCGCGCGCAGTCCGCGGCCACGCGCGGCGCGACGGCACCCGCCAGCTTCACGAAACCGTCGCGCAGGAACCGGGATACCAGTGTCGTGTCGTCCATGCGCCCATCGTGTGGCGGCACCGGTACCGACCGCCCGACACTTCCCGCTCCGCTTCTGTCGGGTGTGCCGCCCGCGCGTCGGCCCACGATACGAACGACCGGGTCGCCCCGCACCACGGCTCAGGTTCCGCCGCAGCGCCGAAGGGAACGAACGCATGGACACCCGCATCGTCGGCCGTCCCGCATTCCGGCTCGTGGGGCACGCCACCCGGGTTCCCCTGATCCACCGGGGCGTCAACCCGTACATCAAGCGGCATGTCGCGGCGCTGCCGGCGCAGGAGCACCTGCGCCTGAAGACACTCGGTGACGCCGAGCCGGCCGGTCTGCTCGCGGTCTGCGACGACCTCGACGCGGACTACGACGAGGGCAGCGAGTTGACGTACCTGCACGGGGTGGCCGTGTCCCGGTGCACGCCGGTCCCGGCCGACCTGGACGTGATCGAGGTGCCGGCGGGCCGTTGGGTGGTCATCCGGGTCGTGGGGCCGTATCCGCAGATCCTGCAGCGGACCTGGGCGGCTGCCGCGACCGGGTGGTTCCCCTTCAACCCGTGGCGTCTGCGGCCGGGCCCGGAGATCGTCGCGGTGTCCGCGCCGACGGACGACCCCGGCAGTCCGACCCGCGAACTCTGGTTGCCCGTCGAACCGGCGTAGCGACCGGGCACGCCGCCGGCCAGTCCCAGGCCGGCTCCTCAGGCGCAGGCCCGGCCGCTCCGGCCGGGCCTGCGTCGCCGGCGGTCAGTCGCCGGGCAGTTCGTCGGTGTCCGGGTCGTCGCCGGGCGGGGAGGCGGTGGGCGTCCGGCGGGTCTCGGCGGACGGGGTGGCCGAGGCGCCGCTGGCCCTGGCGGTGGGCTGGTCCACGCTGACGCCGGCCGCGCGACGGTCCAGCACCCCCTTGTCCAGGTGCAGCTCGATCAGGTCGTAGATGATCTCGCGGACGTCGCGGTCACCGGCCGGGACGGCACCGGCGTCGTCCCGGGTGACCAGGCAGTAGGCGACGTAGTGGCCGCGTACCTGCCAGGCGACACGGGCGGCGGCGGTGGCGACCGACTCGGTGTCCTCCCCGGCGGGCATGCCCCGGAACCGGCCACGCCGGTCGTCGAGCAGCGGCCTGATCCGTTCCCGGACGCGTTGCGCGGTGGCCAGGTCGGTCAGGTTGAGCAGGCCGGCGGTGAGCAGGTGGTCGCCGTCGGGGGAGCGCAGGGTGGCCCGGACCACCTGGCTGCATCCGAGGGTGACCAGCAGGTCGGCGATCTCACCGGTGGCGGCCACGGCGCAGTTCGCGCCGGCCTGGGTCTTGAGCACCTGGTACTCGTGCCGGTCGACGCCGACGACCAGGGTCTTGTCGGGAAAGACTTCCTTGACGGTCAACGGCTGCCGGTCGACGTCCCGGGAGTCCAGCGGACCGGTGGCGGCCTGGTCGGTCGGGGCGGTGCTCACCGTCGCCGTCGGCGCCGCCCCGTTCTGCGCCGGGTCGTCGGTGGCGGTGCGGTCGATGAGCAGCAGGGCACCGCCGATGCCGCAGAGGCCGAGCAGCATCAGCACCGCCGCCCCGCCGACGGCGATCTGCCAGAGCCGGCCGCCGCGGGCGTCGCCGGAGCGGCGGGACCGGGACCGCTGCGGCGCGGACGTCGGGGCGGGCACCTGGACGGCGGAGCGGATCGGGACGGGATCGGCCTCCGGCGGTGCCGGCCGGGTGGTCCGGGGCAGGGAGGGGGCCGGGAAGCGGGACGGGGAGGGCCCGGCCGGTGCGGTCGGGCCGGGTTGCACCAGCGGCAGGTCCGCCCCGGGCCGCGGGTTCTCCTCAAACGCGTCCTCAGCGGACTCGTACCGATATACCATGTCGCCCAGAGTAGGGTTCATTGCCCCTTTAGGGGATAAAACTAGGAAATACCGCGCATGGCGCGTCGGGCCACCGGACCACCACCCCGGCGACCCCACCGGGCACACCGACCGCCGACGACGGGACCGGTCCGGGCCGGTGGAAGAATGCCCCGGTGACCGGCGACCACTACTTCACCCCGGAGCCCAGCGCCCCGGCCCACCCCCGCGAGGTCGAGTTCCACGTCGCCGGGCGCGACTACACGCTCGTCTCCGCCAGCGGGGTCTTCTCCGCCGCCCGGCTCGACCCCGGCACCGCCGTACTGCTGCGCAAGGCCGCGCTGCCGACCGCCGACACCGGCGGTCACCTGCTCGACATCGGCTCCGGGTTCGGGCCGATCAGCTGTGTGCTGGCCGACCTCGCGCCGACCGCCACCGTGTGGGCGGTCGACGTCAACGCGCGGGCCCGCGAGCTGACCGCCGCGAACGCCGCCCGCGTCGACGCCGCCGACCGGGTGCACGCGGTCGCCCCGGACGAGGTGCCGGCCGAGGTCACCTTCACCCAGATCTGGTCCAACCCGCCGATCCACATCGGCAAGCCCGAACTGCACGCGCTGCTGCGCCGCTGGCTGCCCCGGCTCGCCCCGGACGGCGTCGGCTGGCTGGTGGTGGCCCGGCACCTCGGCGGCGACTCGCTGCACCGCTGGCTGGGCGACGAGGGATTCACCGTCGTGCGGCAGGCCAGCCAGCGGGGCTACCGGGTGCTGCGGGTCACCAGGTAATCGAGTGTCGCCCGGCCCCGCGACTCGGGCAGGATGCCGACGTGGGATACGTGGACGTGGCAGCGGTCGGGTACATCCTCCCGGACGGTCGGGAACTCTTCGCCGACGTGTCGTTCCGGGTCGGTGAGGGCGCCAAGGTCGCCCTGGTCGGGCCGAACGGCGCCGGCAAGACGACGCTGCTGCGGATGGTCGCCGGTGACCTGCCGGTGCGTACCGGCGTGATCGCCCGATCCGGTGGGCTCGGCGTGATGCGGCAGTTCATCGGCATGATCGGCGACGAGTCGACACTGGCCGACCTGGCCCTGTCGCTGGCCCCACCGGCGCTGCGCGCGGCCGGCCACCGGCTCGCCGACACCGAACGGGCCATGCGCGAGGCCGAACTGCGCGGCAAGTACAGCACCGCCGCCGGCAAGGCCCAGCTGGCGTACGCCGACGCGCTGGCCGCCTGGGGTGAGGCCGGCGGGTACGACGCCGAGGTGCTCTTCGACACCGTCACCACCACCGTGCTCGACCTGCCCTGGGACGCCTCCCGGGACCGCCCGGTGCGCACCCTGTCGGGCGGGCAGCAGAAGCGCTTCGCCCTGGAGCTGCTGCTGCGCGGCCCCGACGAGGTGCTGCTGCTCGACGAGCCGGACAACTTCCTCGACGTACCCGGCAAACGCTGGCTGGAGCAGCGGCTGCGTGAGTCCACCAAGTCGGTGCTGTACGTCTCGCACGACCGGGAACTGCTCGCGCACACCGCCGACCGGGTGGCCGCCGTCGAAGGGGGCAGTGCCTGGGTGCACCCGGGCGGCTTCGCGAGCTGGCACGAGGCCCGTACGGCCCGGCACGCCCGCCTCGACGAACTGCGCCGCCGCTGGGACGAGGAACACCAGAAGCTGCGCGAGCTGATGCTGATGTACAAGCAGAAGGCCGCGTACAACGACGGGCTCGCCTCCCGCTACCAGGCGGCACAGACCCGGCTGCGCAAGTTCGAGGAGGCCGGGCCGCCGCCCGTACCGCCGAAGGACCAGGACATCCGGATGCGGCTGGCCGGCGGTCGGACCGGCAAACGCGCGGTGATCTGCGAACAGCTGGAGCTGGACGGCCTGACCTACCCCTTCGACCTGGAGCTGTGGTACGGCGACCGGGTGGCGGTGCTCGGGGCCAACGGCACCGGCAAGTCGCACTTCCTGCGCCTGCTGGCCCGGGGCGGCACCGACCCCGACCCGGCCAACGGCCCGGTGGACGGGGCCGCCGCGCTGGCCCCGGTGGCCCATGCCGGGGTGGTCCGGCTGGGCGCCCGGGTCCGGCCGGGACACTTCTCGCAGACCCACGACCGGCCGGAGCTGATGGCGAAGACCCTGGTCGAGGCGCTGTGGCGCGGTGACGAGCACCGGGACGGGATGGACCGGCACGCGGCGATGGCGGCGCTGAGCCGCTACGAGCTGGCCGGCCAGGGCGACCAGCGGTTCGGCACCCTCTCCGGCGGCCAGCAGGCCCGGTTCCTGGTGCTGCTGCTGGAACTGTCCGGGGCCACCCTGCTGCTGCTCGACGAGCCGACCGACAACCTCGACCTGGCCTCGGCGGAGGCGCTGGAGGCGGGACTGACCGCGTTCGCCGGGACGGTGGTGGCGGTCACCCACGACCGCTGGTTCACCCGCTCGTTCGACAGGTTCGTGCTGTTCCGGGGCGACGGCGACGTGGTGGAGACCCCGGAGCCGGTCTGGGACGTCGGCTGAGCCGGCCGCGCTCACCGTGAGGCGACGACCACGCCTGGTCATCGGGCGCGGTCGTCGCCGGTCAGGGCCGCTCCGGGCGGCATAGGGTGGCTCTCGTGACTGAGATGACCTACCGCCGGCTGGGCGACTCCGGGCTCGTGGTGTCCGTGGTCGGCATCGGCTGCAACAACTTCGGCCGCAAGCTCGACATCGACGGCACCCGGGCGGTGGTCGACGCCGCGCTCGACGCCGGGATCACCTTCTTCGACACCGCCGACATCTACGGTGAGCCGCCGGGCGGCTCGGAGGAACTGCTCGGGCAGGCCCTCAAGGGGCGGCGTGACGACGTGGTGCTGGCCACCAAGTTCGGCATGTCGATGGGCGGGCGCAACGGCCGCGACTTCGGGGTACGCGGCTCCCGGCGGTACGTGGTGCGGGCCGTCGAGGCGTCGCTGCGCCGGCTCGGCACCGACCACATCGACCTGTACCAGCTGCACGAGCCCGACCCGGACACCCCGGTCGACGAGACGCTCGCCGCCCTCGACGACCTGGTCCGTGCCGGCAAGGTGCGCTACCTGGGCAACTCCAACTTCTCCGGCTGGCAGATCGCCGACGCCGACTGGACGGCGAAGACCCGGGGGCTGGCCCGGTTCATCAGCGCGCAGAACCACTACAACCTGCTCCACCGGGACGCCGAGGTCGAGATCATCCCGGCCTGCGAGCGGTTCGGCCTCGGACTGCTGCCGTTCTTCCCGCTGGCCAACGGCCTGCTCACCGGCAAGTACCGGCGCGACAGCGCCCCGCCCGCCGGCAGCCGCCTCGCCGGTGGCGGCCGGTACGCCGAACGGCTCGCCGCCGCCCGCTGGGACACCATCGAGGCGCTGGAGGCGTTTGCCGCGCAGCGGGGGCTGACGCTGCTCCAGGTGGCCATCGGCGGGCTGGCCGCCCGCCCGGCGGTGGCCTCGGTGATCGCCGGCGCCACCACCGCCGAGCAGGTCCGCGCGAACGCCGCCGCCGGCGGTTGGCAGCCCACCGACGACGACCTCGACGCGCTGGACGCCCTGCTCTGAGCACACCGACCGGTGACGCGGTGCTCAGCCGCCCAGGCCGGCCGGTTCGTCGGGCCCGGGGTGCGCCCGGCGACGCCACCACAGCAGCGTCAACCCGGCGACGACCACCACGGCGAGGCCGCCGGCCACCCACCGCCACCAGACCGTTGCGGTCTCCCGCGCCCCGGCCGCCGGGCGTTCGACGGCGACCGGCGATGGCGACTGGGCCACCCGGGCCTGCACCTGCGCGGTCGCCGTGCTCTGGTAGGGGGCGGGGGCGCTGACCGTCACCCGCCAGTCGCCGGGGGAGAGCAGCGGGCCGCTGCTGTAGAAGCCCTGCCCCTCCCCGGACGGCTCGATCTGCACCGGCCCGGCCGTCCGGCCACCCTCGCCCTCGGCGGTCAGGGTGAGCCGGACCGGTTGGTCCAGCCGGTGCCCGTCGGCGTACACGGCCATCACGGTCACCCCGCCGGCACCGTCACCGGCCACCGTCAGCTTGACCTTCCCGCCGTGCGCCGCCGCCGGCCCCGCCGGCAGGGCCACCAGGGCCGCCACGACCAGCGCGGCGAGGGCTCTCAAGCTACGCATCGACGTCTCCCTTCCGATGTGGAGGGGCCGCCCCCACCGTCGGTGTCGACGGTGGGAGCGGCCCCGTGGTGCTCCTTACAGCGAACCGCCCTTGGCGATCCGGGTGGGGTCGGCACCGAGCCGGCCGGCCCCGTCGACCGACTTGTTGTTGTTCGCCTTGACGCCGGCCTTGGTGGCCGCGCCGCCGAGCCGGACGATCATGGCGTCGGCGTCACGGACCAGCACGTCCCGCACGTCGGTGTCGGTCACCACCGCGGTGTCGGTGGCCAACGCCTTGAAGGCGGTCAACTGCTGCACCGCCCGCTTGTCGTTGCCCGCCGCCTCGGACTCCCGCACCGCGTCCAGCTTGTTGGACAGCTGACGGTGCGCCTTGGTGGTGAGTCGTCCGGTCGCCTTGAACCGGTCCAGCAGGTTCTGCATGTCCCGGAACGAGGTGGTGACGAAGAACCGGACCGTCGAGGTGGTGGAGTTGCCCGCCTTGTCGGTCGCGGTCACCGTCAGCTCGTGCAGGCCGAGCGACAGCTCGTACAGCGCCTGCAGGGTGCCGCTGGTGTACGCCCGGCCGTCCAGCACGCCGGAGGTCGTCTTGATGCCGGAGGTCGGGTCGACCGCCTGCCACGAGATCCGGACGTCCTGGCTGTCACCGTAGAGCTGGCCGTCGGCGATGCCGGAGACCAGCAGCGTCGGCTTGGTGCCGTCGATCTTCACGACCGCCGACTTCAGCGCCTCGACGTTGCCGGCGGCGTCGGTGGCCCGGTACAGCAGCTCGTGCGTGCCGTCCCCGGTCACCTCGACCGGCGTGGTGTACGCCGTCCAGGCGCCGCCGTCGAGCGACCACTCGAGCTTCTTCACCCCGGAACCGGCGTCGGTGGAGGTGATGACCACCGGGACGGTGCCGTTGTGCCAGCCGTCGTCGTTGGCCGGGGCGAACGACGCCGAGCTGACCGGCGCGGTGGCGTCGATCTTCACGGCGACCTTCTTCGTCGCCTCCACGTTGCCGGCCGCGTCGGTCGAGCGGAACCGCACCTCGTGGGTGCCGTCCCCGGTGACCTGCACCGGCTCGGTGTACGCGGTCCACGTGGTGGCCCCGTCGAGCTGGTACTCGGTGCTCGCCACCCCGCTACCGCCGGCCTCGTCGGCCGCCGCCAGCGTCACGGTGACCGGGCCGGTGTACCAACCCTCGGTCGGGGTGCCGGAGACGGTGGCCGTGGTCACCGGGGCGGTCGTGTCGGCCGCCTTGGTGGAGAGCCGGAAGTAGTCGAACGAGGCCGTCTTCGAGGTGGCCGCGTTCGCGCCGAGGGTGAACAGACCGATCTTCGGGGTGGCCCCGACGGCGGTGTTCGTCACCGTCTCGAACGTGGTCCACTCCTGCCCGTCCGCCGAGTAGGACGCGGTGAAGGTGTCACCGGCCCGGGCGAGGCGCAGGTACCACACCCCCGAGGTCAGGTTGGAGACCTGGGGCTGCGGGTTCTGCGTCACCCCGGCGAGTTCGCCACGGAACTCGATCCGCCGGGAGACCGCCTGCCCGGCCTGGTTGTCCACGATGTAGTCCAACTTGACGTAGTTGTCGTCGTCGGCGTGGACGATCAGACCGGCCTGCTGGTACTGCTCGGCCAGCGCGCTGCCGTCGACCTTCGTCTCCAGGGTCCAGTCGCCGCTCGGCGCGGTCTGGAGGATGAAGTTCGTCGGACCGGTGTTGCTGGTGCCGTAGATGTCACCCTTCGGCACGTCGATCTTCAGTGCGCCGTCGGCCACCCGGTAGGCGGCCGGGTCCTCCCGGAGCACCGCGTTCCACCGGCACTTGTCGAGCGTGGTGCCGGTGAACTCGTCCGACGGGCTGACCGGGCCGGCCGGGGCGTCCGGCGAGACCAGGAACGAGTCGAACACCGCGTCCACCACCGGGGCGGTGGTGCCGCCGTTGAGGGCGAGCAGACCGATCCGGGGGTTGGTGATGCCGGCCAGCGCGGCGGACCGGCCGACCGGGGTGAACGTGGCACCGTCGGTCGAGAACTGCGCGGTCAGGTTGGTGCCGTCGCTGATCAGCCGCAGCCAGATGGTGTCACCGGCCGGGGCGGCCACGGCGTCTGCCGCGTCGTTGCGCGGAGTCCCGGCGGTCTCCCGGATGAACTCCACCTTGCGCGACCCGCCGTAGAGCAGGTCTACCTTGGCGTAGTTGTCGTCATCGCCGTAGATCAGCAGGCCTGCCTGCTGGTAGTCGGCGGTGACGGGCACGGTGACCTTCGTGGTGGCCTGCCAGGCCCCGCTGGGTGCGGGCTGGAGCACCAGGTTGGTCGCGTCGTTGCGGGAGCCGTACAGGTCACCGGAGGAGGTGGGCAGCCGCAGCGACCCGCCGGAGACCGAGTAGAGCTGGTTCTCCCGGACCACCGTCCAGCGGTCCTTGTCCAGGGTGTTGCCGGTGAACTCGTCCGACCGCGCCCCGAGGCAGGAGTTGTTCGGCGCGTCCACCTTGACCGGGACGGTCGCGTATGACTTCGCGCCCCGGCTGTCCGTCACCGTCAGGGTGGCGGTGAAGGTGCCCGGGGTGGTGTAGGTGTGGGTGGCGTTCAGGGTCGTCGCCGTCCCGCCGTCACCGAAGTCCCAGGCGTACGTCAGCGGGGTGTCACCCTCGGTGTCGGTGGCCGTGCCGGTGAAGGTCACGGTGACCGGCGCGGTGCCGGTCGCCGGGGTGGCGGTGGCCGTCACCTGCGGCGGCGCGTTGTCGGTCACGCCCCGTCCGATGAAGTCCATCCAGTTGACGTTGAACAGCGAACCCGCGCCACCGGCGGGGTCCTTGGCGACGAAGTACAGCGCGCCCTGGGCACCGGCCGTCACCGGCGCGGTCACGTCGACGAACTGCTGCCAGCCGCCCGTGCCGGGCACGGTGGCGGTGGCCACGACCGGGCCGTCGACGGCACCGGCGTGCACGTCGATCCGACCGCCCTGGACCTCGGAGGCCACCCGGAACCGGATCTGCTCGACCCCGGTCAGGTTGGCCGGGACGAGCGACCACCAGTCGCCGTCCTCGATGAAGCCGATGTTCTGGCCGCCACCGGCGGGGTCGCTGGTGGTCTCCTTCTGCACGCCCGGGTCACCGCCGCCGGTGCTGCCCGGGGCCCGCCCGGTGGCCGTGAAGTACTCGGCCTGCTTGCGCTTGGGCTGGAGGATCTCGATCGCCCGACCGGTCAGCGGGCCGGCGCCGCCGGTGCCGCCGTCGTCGGTGTAGGTGGCCTCGAAGACCGCGAAGACGTTCGCCTCCGCGCCGTGCCCGGACGCCAGCGAGGTCTGCACGGTGCCGGTGCAGCCGGTGTGCTGCTCCAGCGGGTGGGCGTGCTCGTCGTGGCCGAGCAGCACCTGCAGCTGCACCCGGTCACAGTCGACGGTGCCGTCCTCCGGGTCGGTCACCTTGATCGTGTACTTGACCTGGTCGCCCCACTCGAAGAAACCGCCGCTGGGCGGGAACTCGATGGTCACCGTCGGGGCGGTGTTGCCGACCGTCACCGGCACGTTCGCCACGGCGGTACGGCCCTTGGGGTTGGTGACGGTGAGCTGCGCGGTGTAGTCGCCGGCCGCGGTGTAGGTGTGGGTGGGGTTCGCCTCGGTGGAGGTCTGCCCGTCACCGAACTTCCACGCGTAGGTCAGCGTGCCGCCGTCCGGGTCACGAGACCCGGCGCTGGAGAACTTCACGGTCAGCGGTGCCGCCCCGGAGGTGGGGTCGGCGCTGGCCTCGGCGATGGGGGCGCGATCACCGGCGGTGTAGTCGATCCGGTAGATCCCGGAGTCGTCGTTGTTGCCGCCGAAGCCGGTGCCCCACTCGATCATGTAGAGCGCGCCGTCCGGGCCGAACTCGAAGTCCATCGGGCGGATCATCGGCATGCCGGTGAGCAGCTGGTTGATGTCGATCAGCGTCTTGCCGTCCGCGCTGACCTGCATCGTGTACATCTTCGACTGGTTCCACTCGCCGAGCAGCGCCTTGCCGTCGTAGTACGCCGGCCACTTGCGGCTCGACGTGCTGTCGGCGTCGTAGCGGTAGACCGGGCCGCCCATCGGGGCGCCGCCGCCGCCGATCTCGGGGAAGCGCGGGTCGCCGGCGTAGCCGTAGTCCACGGTCGCCGCGATGGCCGGCGGCAGGTTGGTCAGGCCGGTGTTGTTGGGCGAGTCGTTGACCGGCGCGGCGCAGTCGAACTTCGCCCCGCTCGGCCCGGACGGGAAGGTGTAGTCGTTGTACGCCTTGTTGTTGCCCGTGCAGTACGGCCAGCCGTAGTTGCCGGCCGTGGCGACGATGTTCCACTCCACCAGGCCCTCGGGGCCACGGTTCGGGTTGGCCGCCGAGGCGTCCGGCCCGTAGTCGGCGACGTAGAGGGTGTCGGTCTTCTGGTCGACGCCGATCCGGAACGGGTTACGGAAGCCCATGCCGAAGATCTCCGGACGGGTCTTCGCGGTGCCCGGGGCGAACAGGTTGCCCGTCGGGACGGTGTAGGTGCCGTCGTCCTCCGGGTGGATCCGGATCACCTTGCCGCGCAGGTCGTTGGTGTTGCCGGCGCTGCGCTGCGCGTCGTAGTCCTGCCGGCCGGCCCGCTCGTCGATCGGCGTGAACGCGTTCGACTCGAACGGGTTGGTGTTGTCGCCGGTGGCGAGGTAGAGGTTGCCCTTCGAGTCGAAGGTCATGCTGCCGCCGGCGTGGCAGCAGGTGTTGCGCTGGGTGTCGACCTGGAGCACGACCTTCTCGGTGGCCTTGTCGATGGTGTCACCGTTGACGGTGAACCGGGACAGGTAGTTGCGCGGGGCGCCACCGGCCGGTGCGTAGTACAGGTAGATCCACTTGTTGGTGGTGAAGTCCGGGTCGAGGCGCAACCCGAGCAGGCCGTCCTCGTTGCCGGTGAACACGTCCAGCCGGGTCGCGGTGACCGTGTTGCCGGTGTCCGGCTTCACGATCTGCACCCGGCCGTCACGCTCGGCGTAGAACACCCGGCCGTCCGGAGCGATGTCCAGCTCCATCGGGTTGTTGGTGTTGCTGTCGAGGGTGATCTTCTCGAAGTTCGAGGTCTTGGTTGCGCCGCAGTCGGCGTTCTCGACCCCGGCCGCGGTGCGGATGCCGCCGAGCAGGTGGCTGAGGAACTCCGGCTCGGTGTACGACGCCTGGGTGTGGCCGCCACCGGTGTACCAGGAGCGACCGCCGTCGTAGTCCTGGCACCAGGCGGTGGGGTGGTCGGCGCCCATCGCGCCGGCACCCGGGCTGTAGGACTTCTCGTCCAGGCTGGCCAGCACGTGCACCTTGGAGCGGGGGTTGGTGCGGAAGTTGTACCACTCGTCGAACCGGGACCAGCGGGCCGGCAGGTCGGCCGTCGACGGGTGCGCGGGGTCCTCGACCTTGACGGTGGCCTGCTGGTTGGCCGGGTGGCCGGAGAAGTACGCGCCGACCAGGTTGCCGTACCAGGCCCAGTCGTACTCGGTGTCCGAGGCGGCGTGCACGCCGGCGTAGCCGCCGCCGGCCTTGATGTAGCGCTCGAACGCGGCCTGCTGGGTGGCGTCGAGCACGTCACCGGTGGTGGAGAGCCAGATCACCGCCTGGTATTTCGCCAGGTTGGTGTCGTTGAAGGCGGCTCCGTCCTCGGTGGTGTCGACGGTGAACCCGTTGTCGGTGCCGAGCTTCTGGATCGCGGCGATGCCGGCCGGGATGGCGTCGTGCCGGAACGCGGCGGTCTTGGAGAAGACCAGGACCGAGAAGGGTTCGGCGGCGGCTGCTGCCGCCGGTGCCGGTGCGGCCTGTGGCAGGGCCGCCGCGACGGGAGCGGCCTGGGCGGCGGTGCCGCCGATCAGGCCGCTGGCGAGTAGGGAGAGGGCCAGTAGACCGGCACCCAGTGGGCCGCGACGTGCGCGGCGATGGCGGGATGGAGACACTCCATGCTCCTTTTGTCCGTGCTGGACAGTGGTGGGGGCATGGGGACGACTCGCCGCAGACCGTCCCCGGTCGGATCGGTGTGGGCCCGCCGAGGTCCGCACCAGTGGCGATCAGGTGCGGGCCACGCCGAGGCTCCGCACCGGAATAATGTCGATCGGTTGAACAAATTAGCGCCGCTGGATTGGTTTCCGGCAAGGCATGAGCATGTAACGATTCGGTATCGGCGACTCGCTTTTCCGGCTTATGTGGATACAAGCCCACAACCGTACGCATCGATAGTCCTGGATCAATCTAACACCCCTTGGCGGATCAGCGGATCTGTCGTACGGTCACAGACACGTGACCCACGGGAGCCCGGTACACCGGGCTGAGAGGGGGGCTGAGAGCCCCCGACCGTAGAACCTGATCCGGGTAATGCCGGCGCAGGGAGGAGAGTTGCCGTGCCGTCCCTCGGCCGACTGCATCTGATCACCGACACCCGCGCCGGGTGCGACCCACTCGCCGTCGTGCGGGCCGCCCTCCCGGTGGCCCGCGCCGACCTCGTCGTCCAGGTCCGGGTGACCGACGACACCACCGACCGGCAGGCGTACGACCTGGCCCGACGGGTACGCGCGCTCTGCGTGCCGTACGGGGCGACCTGCCTGGTCAACGACCGGCTGCACGTCGCCCTCGCGGTGGACGCCCACGGCGGCCACGTCGGCGCGGACGACCTACCCGTCGCGGCGGCCCGCCGGGTCCTCGGCCCCACCGCCGTGCTCGGCGCGACCGCCCGGGAACCGGGTGCCGCCGCCCGGGCCGTCGCCGCCGGGGCCAGCTACCTGGGCGTCGGCCCGTGCCACCCCACCGCCACCAAGACCGGCCTGCCCGACCCGATCGGCCCGGCCGGCATCCGCGCCGTCGCCGCGGCCGTCGACGTGCCGGTGATCGCCATCGGCGGGGTCACCGCCGCCACGGTGCCGGCACTGCGGGCCGCCGGGGCCCACGGGGTGGCGGTGGTCGGGGCGCTGTCCGCCGCCGCCGACCCGGGCCGGGCCACCGCCGAACTGATCGCGGCGCTGACGTGCTGACCCGGCCCGACGTCGCCATCGTGGGCGCGGGGCCGGTCGGGTTGGCGATCGCCTGGCGCTGCGCCACCCGGGGCCTGCGGGTGGCCGTGCACGACCCGGCCCCCGGCTCCGGCGCGTCCCGGGTCGCCGCCGGGATGCTCGCCCCGGTCGCCGAGGCGTACTTCGGGGAACGGGAACTGACCGGGCTGCTCACCGCGTCCGCCGCCCGCTGGCCGGGTTTCGCCGCCGAACTGACCGAAGCCACCGGAACGGAGTTCGGCTACCGCACCGACGGCACCCTCGTCGTCGGGCTGACCGGGGACGACCTGGCCGAGGCACGCCGGCTCTGGTCGTACCAGCAGGGGTTGGGGCTGCCGATCAGCGCGCTGCGGCCGTCGCAGCTACG
>NZ_JBMDWU010000337.1:0-4147 GCF_048594385.1 Micromonospora sp.
CCGGCGTCAGAACGCGCTGGCGATGACGAGTACGGGGGCGCGGTCGGGGAGCAGGTCGAGGGGGGGGAGCCGGCCGGCGGCGCGCACGCCGTCGGCGACCAGGGTGAGCTGGGCGAGCAGGCCGGCCGGGCCCAGCGCCTCGGCCAGCGGCACCTCCGCCCGCATCGACAGCCTGCGCTCGGACTTGGCCCGCCGGACCTGGCCCAGCGCGTCCCCGGCCAGCCGCAGCAGGGCCGGGTCACCGGTGCCGGTGATCGCCCGCCCCACCTCGTAGGTGGTCGGCCAGGGGGCCCGGTGCACCGAGCCGTACCGCCACCACGACCAGACCTCCTCGGTCACGTACGGCAGCACCGGGGCGAACAACCGCAACTGCACCGACAGGGCGGTGGCCAGCGCCGCCCGGGCCGAGTCGGCACCCGGCCCGGTGCCGTAGGCGCGTTCCTTCACCAACTCGATGTAGTCGTCGCAGAACCGCCAGAAGAACGCCTCGGTGGCCTGTAGGGCGGTCGTGTGGTCGTACCCGTCGAAGGCGGCGGTCGCGGTGGCGACCACGGTGGACAGCTCGGCGAGCAGGGCGGTGTCCAACGGGGTGGTCGCCGGGGTGCGCAGGGCGTCGGCGGCGCCCAGCCCCAACGCGAACTTCGACGCGTTGAGCAGCTTGGTGGCCCGCCGCCGACCCACCCTGATCTGCGCCGGGTCGAAGGCCAGGTCCATGCCGGGCCGGCCGTTGGCCGCCCAGTAGCGCACCGCGTCCGAGCCGTGCTGTTCCAGCAGCGCCATCGGGGTGACCACGTTCCCCTTGGACTTGGACATCTTCTTGCGGTCCGGGTCGAGGATCCAGCCGGAGAGCACCGCGTCCCGCCAGGGCAGCACCCCGTGCTCCAGGTGGGCACGCACGACCGTGCCGAAGAGCCAGGTCCGGATGATCTCCTGCCCCTGCGGGCGCAGGTCCATCGGGAAGATCCGGTCGAACAACTCCGGGTCGGTCTCCCAACCGCCGACGATCTGCGGGGTCAACGACGAGGTGGCCCACGTGTCCAGCACGTCCGGGTCGCCGACGAACCCACCGGGCACGCCGCGCTGCGACTCGTCGTAGCCGGGCGGCGGCTCACCCGACGGGTCGATCGGCAGCGACGCTTCGTCCGGTGTGAGAGGGTTGGCGTGGTCCGGCTCGCCAACGGCGTCGAGCCGGTACCACACCGGCACCGGCACCCCGAAGAAGCGTTGCCGGCTGACCAGCCAGTCCCCGGTCAGCCCGCCCACCCAGTGCGCGTAGCGGTGCCCCATGTGCTCCGGCACCCAGCGCAGTTCGTCGCCCCGGGCCAGCAGTTCCGCCCGCAGCCCGGCGTCCCGACCGCCGTTGCGCAGGTACCACTGCCGGGTCGAGACGATCTCCAACGGCCGGTCGCCGCGCTCGTAGAACTTCACCGGATGGGTGATCTCGCGCGGCTCGCCGACCAGGTCACCGGCGTCGCGCAGCGACTCCACGACGGCCCGCCGGGCGGCGTTGACCGACTGCCCGGAAAGCGTGGCGTAGGGTCCGACCGGCACGCCGTCCGGCGGCTCGGCCAGCAGCCGGCCGTCCCGGCCGATCACCACCCGGGTCGCCAGGTCGAGGTCCCGCCACCAGGTCACGTCGGTCAGGTCACCGAACGTGCAGACCATCGCGACGCCGGTACCCTTGCCCGGGTCCGCCAGCGGGTGCGCGCGCACCGGCACCTCGACCCCGAACACGGGGGTACGCACGGTCGCGCCCACCAGGTCGGCGTACCGCTCGTCGTCGGGGTGGCAGACCACCGCCACACAGGCCGGCAGCAGCTCCGGCCGGGTGGTGTCGATCAGCACCTCCCGCCCGTCCGGCCCGGTGAACCGCAGCCGGTGGTACGCCCCCGGACGCTCCCGGTCCTCCAGTTCCGCCTGTGCCACGGCGGTGCCGAACCCGACGTCCCACAGCGTCGGCGCCTGCGCCTGGTACGCCTCGCCCCGGGCCAGGTTGCGCAGGAACATCCGCTGCGAGGTGGCCCGCGCCGCCCGCCCGATCGTGGTGTACGTCAACGACCAGTCCACGGACAGGCCGAGCCGTCGCCAGAGCGCCTCGAAGACCTGCTCGTCGTCGGCGGTCAACCGGGCGCACAACTCGACGAAGTTGCGGCGGGAGATCGGGGTCGGCTCCCGACGCCGGGCCTCGGTGACCGGGGCGTCGGGCGGCTGCCACGCCGGGTCGTACGGCAGGGACGGGTCGCAGCTCACCCCGTAGACGTTCTGCACCCGGCGTTCGGTGGGCAGGCCGTTGTCGTCCCAGCCCATCGGGTAGAACACGTTGCGCCCGCGCATCCGCTGGAACCGGGCCACCGTGTCGGTGTGCGTGTACGAGAAGACGTGCCCCATGTGCAGCTCGCCGGATACGGTCGGCGGCGGGGTGTCGATGGCGTACACGTCGTCGCCGCGACCGTGCCGACGCGGGGTCCCCGCCGTCGACCCGCGACCCGCTACGGTCGCCTTCTCCCGGTCGAACGCGTACGTGCCCTCCTCCTGCCAGCGGCGCGCCCAGCGTTCCTCGATGCCGTCCAGGGTGGGACGTTCGGGAACACCGGCGCGGGCCGTCCTCGCCGTATCAGTCATCGGTCGATCGTAGGCAGCCGTCGACCTCCCGCCCACGGCTTTACCGGGCGTGCCGGCGGCACCGCACCGGGTGCCCGGCGCACCCCGGGCCCGCCCGCCGGCCAGACGAGCCGCCAACCGGAAACCGCCACCCGGGAACCGCCGTCCGGACGAGCCCGCTGGCCGGACCGGGCGACCTACCGGTTCGAGGAGCCGGCGGGCGGGGCGAGCAGCGGACCCTTGGTGGCGATCTGGAAGCCGAGACCGGTGCGACCGTTGACCCGGTCGAGGATCACCGAGACCGGCGCGTAGGTGTTCGTCTCGTCGGGGTTGGTGCACGGCCCCTCGCCGGGGTCACCGTTGCTCAGGATGCCCAGCGCCCGCCCGTCGGACTCGGTGAACAGCGGGCCGCCGCTGTCACCCGGCCGGGCGCAGACCCGCACGTCGATGCCGCCGCCGGCCTTGCCGATGACCTCGCCGCAGCGGGTGCCCGGCAGGTAGCCGGCCCCGGCGCCCGAGTCGACGTACTGCTCGCCGGCCTTCGGGGTGTACGCCGAGCCGGTGGCGCAGACCACCCAGCCGGCCTGCACCGTGGCGTACGGCGTGACGCCGGTGATCGGCACGTCGCGGCTGCCCCTGCCGGCGCAGGCCGGGTTGTCGGCCACGCACCAGTAGTTGACCAGGCTCGGCGTGTTGCTGCCGGCACCGCGCCTCGGGTACGCCCAACGGGTGCTGGCCCCCTCGGCGTAGGGCAGGACCGCGTAGTCGTTGGGGAAATCGTTCTCGGCCAGCACCGGGTTGGTCGACTCCAGGCCCACCGGCACCTTCGGACCGAGGAACTGGTGCCAGGTGTCGTCGACGCGCTGGTGCCGGCCGCCCACCACGCAGTGCCCGGCGGTCAGCACGTAGTACCGCCCCGACTTCGCCCGGACGTTGAAGCCGGTGGTGCAGCCGCCGACAGTGCCGTCGTCACGGGGCACGTCCAGCCGGATGCCGCCGCGCATCGGCGCCTGCGCGCAGTAGCGCGGGTCGCACGCCTTGGGGATCGTGCCCGCGTCGAACCGGGCCCGGACCCGCGCCGGCACCCCGGCCGTGTCGAGCGCGCCGGCCAGCCGGGCGTCGTCGGCGGGCACCGCGTCGCCGGTGAGCACCAGCACCTCGTTGGCCCGCTCGTCGACCACCACGTCCCGCCCGGCGGTGACGCCCAGCGTCCCGGCCAGCCGGGTCGCCGCCGCGTCCAGGTCACGACGCGAGTGCCGGACCGGCACGACGGTGACGTGCCGGGCGTCCGGCAGCCCGGCGACCGTCTCGGTGACCCGGGCCGGGTCGGTGGCGGCGATGGTGAGCACCCCGCCGCCGGCCTGGTCCAGCCACATCCCGGCGTAAGCGTCGGGGAAGCGGGCGGCCAGGGTGTCGGCCAGCGGCGCGGACAGCTCCTGGAGGGCCAGCCGGCGGGCGGCCTCGTCGGGGCCGACCCGGTAGCGGTCGCTGAGGTAGCTCACCGAGGCGGGGGCGGCCTGCGCGACCTGGGCCGCCGGGCGGCTCG
>NZ_JBMDWU010000338.1:0-17653 GCF_048594385.1 Micromonospora sp.
GGGGCGTGACCCACAGGGTCACGCCCCCCGCACCCCGTCCGGGCTCAGCCACCCAGGGCGTCGATGTCGCGCATCTCCTCGGCGGTCAGCGAGAAGTTCCAGATGTCGACGTTGGCGCGGATGCGTTCCGGGGTCACCGACTTGGGGATCACCACGATCTCGTGGTCGACGTGCCAGCGCAGCACCACCTGCGCCGGGGAGACGTCGTGCGCGGCGGCGATCCGGGTCAGCACCGGATCGGCCAGGTCGCTGGCCTTGAACGGGCTGTAGCCCTCCAGCACGATCCCCCGGTCCCGGTGCTCGGCGTGCCGCTGCCGGTCGTACAGCGACGGGCTCCACCGGATCTGGTTGACCGCCGGGTTCTCCTCGGTCGCCTGGATCAACTCGTCGAGCTGCGCGGTGGCGTAGTTGCTCACCCCCACCGCCCGGGTGAGGTCCGCGTCCCGGGCGGCCAGCAGCTCGCGCCAGACCGGGATGCTGTCCGCGGGCGACGACGGCGGCCAGTGGATCAACCAGAGGTCGACGTGGTCGGTGCCCAGCGCCCGCAGGCTCGCCTCGATCGTCTCCCGTTCCCGGCCGACCCGGTCCGGCGGCAGCTTGGTGGTGATGAAGACGTCCTCGCGGCGCAGCCCGCTCTCCCGCACCGCCCGGCCCACCTCCTCCTCGTTGCCGTACATGGTGGCGGTGTCGATGTGCCGGTAGCCGGCGTCCAACGCGGCCAGCACGGCGTCGTAGCCGGCCCGGCCGGTCGCCTGCCAGGTGCCGAACCCGAGCAGCGGCATCCGGACGTCACCGGGGAGCAGGACGGTGGGTTGGTCGAGATCCATGTCGACGGTTCTACCCATGATCGGCGCGAGCATGCCGGGCGAGCGGCGAACCCGGGCCGATTGCCGGAGAATGCCGGTGTGCCGAGCACCGACCGGGCCGACGGCGAGGAGCATCGTGTACCTGACCCACCTGGAGTGTCCCCGCTGCGGCCGGGAGCACGACGCCCACCGGCTCACCAACCTGTGTGACTGCGGGTCACCGCTGCTGGCCCGCTACGACCTGGCGGCGGTGGCCGCCGCCGTGACGCCCGAGCGGTTCGGGCTGCGCCCGGCCGACCTGTGGCGTTACCGGGAGCTGCTGCCGGTGGCCGACGAGCGGCACGTCACCACGTTGGGTGAGGGCTGGACGCCGCTGTGGCGCGCGCCGGCGTACGGCCACGAGATCGGCGTGGCCGACCTGATCGTCAAGGACGAGGGGCTCACCCCGACGGGGTCGTTCAAGGCCCGGGGTGCCGCCGTCGGCGTGAGCCGGGCCCGCGAGCTGGGCGTACGACGGTTCGCCATGCCCACCAACGGCAACGCCGGAGCGGCCTGGGCGACGTACGCGGCGCGGGCCGGGATGGCGGCGACCATCGTGATGCCGCTGGACGCCCCGACCATCTGCCGCCGCGAGTGCGTGGTCGCCGGTGCCGACCTGCTCCTGGTGGACGGGTTGATCATCGACGCCGGACGACGGGTGGCCGAGCTGGTGGCCGAGGCGGACGGGGCGGTCTTCGACGCCGGGACGCTGCGCGAGCCCTACCGGCTGGAGGGCAAGAAGACGATGGGGTACGAGATCGTCGAGCAGCTCGGCTGGCAGGTGCCCGACGTGATCATCTATCCCACCGGTGGCGGGGTGGGCCTGATCGGCATCCACAAGGCCCTGCACGAGCTGCGGGAACTCGGCTGGGTGAGCGACCGGCTGCCCCGGCTGGTGGCGGTGCAGTCGACCGGCTGTGCGCCGATCGTCCGGGCGTTCGCCGCCGGTGAGGAGCGGGCCCGCCCCTGGGCCGACGCGCACACCGTGGCGTTCGGGATCACCGTGCCGGCCCCGCTCGGCGACGAGCTGATCCTGACCGCGCTGCGGGAGAGCGGCGGGACGGCGGTCGCCGTCGACGACGCGGAGATCCTCACCGACCTGCGGGAGTTCGCCGCCCGGGAGGGGCTGCTGCTCTGCCCGGAGGGGGCGGCCTGCCTGACCGCCGCCCGACACCTGCGGGCCGGGGGCTGGATCCGCCCCGACGAGCGGGTGGTGGTGCTGAACACCGGGTCGGGGCTGAAGTATCCGGAGACGGTGGACGTCGCCGCCGTACCCGTGGGCTGACGTCGCCGGGCGGTGTCCCCCCGGTGGGCGGAACGCCGGCCGGCGACTGCGGGTCAGGACGTCGGGGGTTCGTCCACGCCGGCGGCCTCCGCCGCGTCGGCCTCCTCCTTGGTGTGGTGCACCACCTGGTCGGCGTGCTCCGGCGGGCCGTAGACCGTGTAGAGCACCAGTGGGTTGGGCCCGGTGTTGACGAAGTTGTGCTTCGTCCCGGCCGGTACCACCACCAGGTCGCCCTGGGCGACCTCCCGGGTCTCCCCGCCGACCCGGGCCTCCCCGGTGCCGCTGACGAAGGTCAGGATCTGGTCAATCCCATCGTGGACCTCCGCACCGATCTCCCCGCCCGGCGGAATGGTCATGATCACCAACTGGGTCTTCTCGCCGGTCCACAGCACCCGGCGGAAGTCCGGGCTCTTCTCGGCGACCGTCGCGATCGTGAAATGCTCCATGTTCCGCTCATACCCGCAACGGCAACGGATCACGCCGGGTCGTGCAGATGAGGCAATTCCCGGCCCCGGGCAGGTTTGCCTGCCGTCAGATCGGGCAACGAGCACCCCAGACCGGAGCGGGGGACCGCACCGGTCGCACCAGGTCCCCGCTGGCGTACCGCCGGAATGGCTGCGGTGGTGGGAGACGGTCGGAGCGCGGCGACGGACGGCCGGTGTGCCGTACGGCGCCGTGCGCCCGTCTCCGCCGACCTCAGGCCAGGACCGCCAGGTGGAACGGACGGTCCGAGACACTGCCGTCGGTGGCGAACGTCCTGACGAACACCCCGTTCGGGATTCCCGTCCGACCGACCACGCTGATCCCACCGGGCGGCGCGAGCCCGGCGCTGCCCGCCAACCCGATCGTGCCCACGTAGCCGGCGGTGCTCACGTCCTGGTCGAAGACGACCTGGTACATGCCGGGGGCGAGCCGGGTGGCCGACGCCGCGCCGAGCCCCCGGGCCAGGGTGCCGTTGGCGTGCACCACGGCGTAGAGCATCCGGGCCGAGGCGGGCAACCCCACCCGCCGGTCGCCGGCCAGTTGGGCATCGGCCAGGTCCAGGTCGGTGCGGCAGGGGACGGGCTGGCTGACCGGACGACGCCGGGAACCGGTGCTGGACATCGTGGTGCTCCTGCCTGCCGGCCACCTGCTCGGGCCGGGAGCGATGAGGGATGGTGATCCGCGCCGACCGAGCGGATCCGTACTTCGAAAATATGTCGGTTACACCTTTTGCGACCACACGCCCGACTGTCCGTTACCTGACATCCAACCACCGTGAGCTGCGAAAACGTGCCCGACACGGGTCGTCGCCCACCGACGGCGGTGGCGGCACCGGCCCGACCGGCCGCTCCCGGACCCACCGCCCCGCCCGGACGACGGCCGGGGCCGACGCCCCGGGGCTAGCCTGCTGGGGTGGCCCGCCTGCTGCTCGTCGAGGACGACCTGACCATCCGCGCCCCGCTGGTCCGGGCGCTGCGCGACCGGGGGCACGCGGTGGCCGCCGCGTCGACCGCGATGGAAGGGCTGCGGCACACCCTCGACGACCGCCCCGACCTCGTCGTGCTCGACCTCGGCCTGCCCGACCTCGACGGCGGCGAGCTGCTGCGGATGCTGCGCGCGGTCAGCGCCGTGCCGGTGATCGTGGCCACCGCCCGGGACGACGAACGGGAGATCGTCCGGCTGCTCGACGCCGGGGCGGACGACTACCTGGTCAAGCCGTTCACCGCCGCCCAGCTCGACGCCCGGGTCCGGGCGGTGCTGCGCCGGGGCGGGGCCGAGCGGCCCGACGGCGAGCCGGTGCTGGTGGTCGGCGGGCTACGCATCGATCCGCGCGCCCGCCAGGTCACCCTGGACGACACGCCGGTGGAGCTGACCCCGCGCGAGTTCGACCTGCTGCACCACCTCGCCGCCCGCCCCGGCACGGTGGTGACCAAACGGGAACTGCTCACCGAGGTATGGCAGATCCCCTACGGCGGCGCGGACAAGACCGTCGACGTGCACCTGTCCTGGCTGCGCCGCAAGCTCGGGGAGAGCGCCCAGCAACCCCGCTACCTGCACACCGTACGCGGGGTCGGGGTGCGGCTCACCGCGCCCGGGACGTAGCGCGCGGGTGGCCGCGCCCGGACGCAGCGCCCGGGTTGCGGTGCCCCGGGGCCGGTTGACCGGCCCGCCGCCACGGGCGGACCGGCCAACCGGTGGTTCACCGCACGGCGCAGGTGGCCACCGTCGGGGGCTGGTTGTCGCCGGTGACGACCATCCCCCAACTGGTGGTCGCGCCGGGGATCAGGCTGCCGTTGTAGGCGGCGTTGGTCGCGGTGACCTGCCGGCCGGACTGGCTGACCGTGGCGCTCCACGACGAGGCGACCTGCTGGGTTCCGGCGAAGGTCAACGCGGTGCTCCAGCCGGTGATGGCGCTGACACCGAGGTTTCGCACGGTGACCTCCGCCTGGAAGCCGCCCGACCATGAGCCGGTCACCCGGTAGGCGGCCGAGCAACCGGTCACCGGGGCCGGGGTGCCGGTGGGGGTCGCGGTGGGGGTGACCGGCGGCGTCACGGTGGGGGTGGCCGTGGGGGTGCCGGTCGGGGTCGGGGTCGGGGTCGGCCCGTCGGAGGTGGTGTAGTCGACCCGGGTGTACGCCGCCGAGCACGTCCCGCCGCAGGAGGCGGGCAGGGCGAACCGGTAGACGCGACCGTTGTTGATCAACGCGCCGGCCGCGTCGCGGACCCGGATCTGGAAGTCGGTGCCCCCGGCGGCGGTCGCCCCGATCACGTACGACTGTCCCATGTCGCTGTTCATCGTGGCGGCCGTCCACACCCCACCGGCCAGGTACTCCACCCCGTGGATGCCGTTGGCCAGGTGCGAGACGGCGATCGCCGGCCAGTACCGCTGGGCGCCCTTCATGAAGCCGATCCGGATGTCGCCCGTGTAGTCCGGGGCGGGCACGAACGACCAGGAGACGTGCCGGTTGTTCCAGTGGGTGGGGTTCATGTCCCCCACCGGCGTGCCGTTGCGCACGAAGCGGTTGAGCGAGGCGGTGGAGAGGTCCAGGTGGTAGGGGTCGTCCCGGCACCAGGCGTTACCATCGCCGCAGCTGTCCGCCACCACCATGGTCAGGGTCGCCCCGCTGTACGCGTCGGCGGTCCACGAGCCGTTGCGGCAGAACGGCTGGCCGGGCGCGCCGTCGTTGACGCCGGTGCAGTAGTCGCCGACGGTGACCCGGACGAACCGGCCACAGTTGAGGCCGTTGTTCCACAGCCCGATCTTCGCCGCCTGGCTGGCCGGGATCGGCCGCACCGGGTACGACGAGTAGTCGCCGGGCAGGTCGTAGGCGTTGAGCGCGACGAAGTCCGGCGCGTCCAGCTCCGCCTGGGGCAGGCCGCAGCCGCCGTACGGTGCGCCGAGGGCGTCGAAGTGGGTGGCGTTGCCGGTGACCGGGGTGGTCGGCTCGGGTACCGCGAGCGCCCCGGCGGGCAGCGGGACGACCAGCAGCAGTACGGCGGCGGCGGTCAGCGCCGCGAGCAGGCCGGCACGGTGACGCGAGAAAGTCATGAGGGGGTACGCCTTCCGGGCAGCATGAAGCGGGGACATGGGTCTTCGGATGCCCTTCCACGCCCGGCGTACCGCCCACCCATGCCACCACCGACACCGACCACTGTCAATGTCCAAGGTGGACGTGACCGGGGCCGTGACCGTCGACGGGACCGGGTGGTCGGTGACGCGACCGCCGTAACCCCTGTGGCGGGGGCGTCCTGCCCGGTAGATTGAGGTATGGTGCCCGCCCCCGGGGGTCGGGTGGCGGAGCCGGTCTACCGCCCCATCCTCACCAGCAGACGCGGTGAGCTGGAGGCGCTGGGTCATCTGGACAGCGCCCACGCTCCCCTGGTCGTCCCGGTCCTCGACGTGTCCCCGGCCGACACCGGCCTGCCCCAGGTGCTGCGCCGGCTGCCCGCCGGGCTGGTGCCCGCCGTCGACGTGTGCGCGCTGCCCGACGGGCCGGGCGGCGAGCTGGCCCGGTGGGGCGTACCCGTGCAGCCGGTGATCGGGTTGACGTGTGGCGACGGGCGGCTGGCCGCACATGGCGCGGCGTGCCGGGCGTACGCCCGGGGGGCGGTGGTCCGGCTGCGGCCCGGCCGGGACCGCACCGGCCCGCACGCCACGACGGCGGCGGTGGAGCGGGTGTGGCGGCGCACCGGACTCGTCCCGGAGCAGTGCGACCTGCTGGTCGACGCCGCCGACGTCTGCTGCCCGGCGGACCTGCGCGTCGCCGAGCCCCGGGTGCGCCGGGTGGTGGACTGGGCCCGACGGCACGCCTGGCGCACGGTGACCGTGGCGGCCGGCGGGATGCCGCCGTCGCTGTCCCGGCTGCCCACCGACGAACCGGTCCGGGTGGACCGCTGGGACTGGCTGTTCTGGCGTCGGCTGGCCGACCTGGGCGTCGGGTACGGCGACTACGGGGTGTCGCCCGCGCCGCCGGGCGGGGTGGAGTCGGGCGGCGTGGAGCCGGGCGACCGGCTGCCCACGGTGCGGTACACCACCGAGGACGGCTGGTGGATCTACCGCTGGTCGCGGCGGGGCGGCCGGGGCGACGAACGGTTCGCCGACCTGTGCCGCACCCTGGTCACCGCCCCGCACTGGCCGGTTGCCGGGGCGGGCCTCTCCTGGGGCGACCACGAGCTGCTACGTCGGGCCCGCCGGGTCACCGGCGCGGGCTCACTGGCGAACTGGACGGCGTGGAGCACGTCGCACCATCTGGCGCACGTGCTGGCAGCGCTGACCGGCCCGGCCGACGGGCGTCGCGGCCCGCCGACGCCCGTCGAGGACCGCACCGGGTTCACCCGCCCGCACCGGGGCGGTGAGCACCGGCGGGGTCGCTGACCGGGTCACTCCTGCTCGGTGAACCCGAACTGCACCACGCCCTCGTCGTCGACGGAGGCGTCCACCGAGCTGTCGTTGAGCAGTTCGGCGGCGTCGGCGTCGAGGAAGATGCGCGCCCCCTCGGTGTCGACCACCTGGTCGCCCTGCGCCGGCACCGGCACCAGCTCGATGGTGAGCGCGCCGGCCTCGGTGTCGGCGGCGATCCGCAGCCCACCGTCCTGGGCGACGTCCTGCTGGGCCGCGAGGTCACGGATCACGAGCACGGCGTTGTCGGTCATGGTGAGCATGATGGGACTCCTCGGGAGTTGTCGGGCGGAACGTGGCGCGACGTCAGATGCGCGCCCCCTGCGGCGGGCCGGTGCCCGCCTGGCGGTTCCGGGGTGCCGCCGCGCGGCCCTCTCCCCCACCGTGCCCCCTGACCAGGGGTTCGTCAAATAGAGCGGGGTCTGTCGGAGATCCCCGTTTCCGCTCCTCACGGCCCCGCGGCTTTCTACCCTGAGCCCATGGACGCTGCCCGACGGTACGCCGCCGAACTGATCGGTACCCTGCTGCTGGTCTTCGTCGGGGTGGGCACCGCCGTGTTCGCCCAACTCCAGGGCGGCGTGGTGGTCGTGGCGCTGGCCTTCGGGTTCGTCCTGGTGGGGCTGGTGTACGCGATCGGCCCGCTCTCCGGCGCGCACCTCAATCCGGCGGTGACGTTGGGGGTGCTGCTCTCCGGCAAGATCTCCGTGGTCGGCGCGGTGGCGTACTGGCTGGCGCAGTTCGTGGGGGCCACCGTGGCCGGCTTCGCCATCTGGGGGCTGGTCCGCTGGGGTGGCGTGGCGGACCAGACCGGGGTGTTGGGCACCAACGGTTACGGGGTGCACATCAACCAGGGCGGTACGGCGGTGCTGGAGGTCGTCCTGACGTTCCTGTTCGTGCTGGTGGTGCTGGTGGTGACGAGCCGGGTCGAGCACGCCGGCTTCGCCGGCCTGGCGATCGGCCTCGCGTTGGTGGCGGTGCTCCTGGTGGGGATCACCCTGGACGGCACCTCGATCAACCCGGCCCGGTCGTTCGGCCCGGCCGTGTTCGAGGGGGGCGCGGCGCTGCGCCAACTGTGGGTGTTCATCGTCTTCCCGCTGCTCGGCGGGGCGCTGGCCGCGCTGGCCGCACCGCTGCTGGTGAAGCCGAGCCGGCACTTCCGCGCCGAACCCGACGCGCCCGACCCGGCCGCGCCGGACCCGACCTGACCTGACCGGCGCCGGGCCACCCCCGACCGGGGCCACCGACCGTGGAAGAAAATCTACGGCACCGAGGCTTGCCCGACGGAAACCTTCGTGGCAGCGTCGGCGCATGCATCGTCGTCTCTTCCCCCGGACGCTCGCGCTGGTGGCGCTGGTCGCCACCGTGGCCGCCGCCGGCGCGCTGCCGGCGACCGCCGAGTCACCCACCCCGGCGGCCACCCGGCTGCACGCCACCATCGACGCCGTCCTCGCCGATCCCCGGCTCGCCGGGGCGCAGGCCGGGGTGGTCGTGGTGGACACCGCCACCGGCCGGACCCTGTACGACCGCAACGGCGACCGTCGCCTGGTGCCCGCCTCCAACACCAAGCTGTTGACCTCGACGGCGGCCCTGGCGCTGCTCGGCCCCGGGCACCGGTTCGGCACCGACGTGCTCACCGACGGCCGCCGACGGGCCGGCCTGGTCTCCGGCAACCTCTACCTGCGCGGCGGCGGCGACCCGACGATGCTGGCCGCCGACTACGACGCGCTGGCCGCCCAGGTCGCCGGAAGCGGGGTACGGATGGTGACCGGCAACCTGGTCGCCGACGACACCCGCTACGACGCCACCCGGCTCGGCCCGGAGTGGGCCTGGGACGAAGAGTCGTACTACTTCGCGGCGCAGGTCTCCGCGCTGACCCTCGCCCCGGACACCGACTACGACGCGGGCACGGTGATCGTGCGGGCCGCCCCGGCGGGGAAGGCCGGGGCACCGCCGGTGGTCACCATGACCCCGCCCAACGGCTACCTGCGGATCGACAACCGGGCCGAGACGGTGGCCGACGGCGAGACGACGCTGTCGTTCGAGCGGACGCACGGCGGCAACACCATCGTGGTCACCGGCCGGATCGCGGCCGGCGCGGCGGCGGTCAGCGACTGGATGACCGTCGGGGAGCCCACCGGCTACGCCGCCGACGTCTTCCGGGACGCGCTGCGCCGCCACGGGGTACGGGTGCTCGGACGCACGGTGCCCGGCCGGGCCACCCCGGCCGATGCCACCCCGGTGGCCCGGCACGACTCGATGACCCTGGCCGAGCTGCTGGTGCCCTTCCTCAAGCTGTCCAACAACGGGCACGCCGAGGTGCTGACCAAGGAGATCGGCCGGGTCGTCTCCGGGTCGGGAAGCTGGCCGGTCGGGCTGGCCGCGATCAGCGAGTACGTCGCCGACACCGGGGTGGACACCGGCGTCCTGCGCCAGCTCGACGGCTCGGGGCTGTCCCGGCGCAACCTGATCCCGGCCGGCGAGTTCGTCGCGCTGCTCGCCGCCGTCCGCCGGGAACCCTGGTTCGACACCTGGTACGCGGCCCTGCCGATCGCCGGCAACCCGGACCGCCTCGTCGGTGGCACCCTGCGCAGCCGGATGCGCGACACCCCGGCGGCGGACAACGTGCACGCCAAGACCGGCAGCCTGACCGGGGTGTCCGGCCTCTCCGGCTACGCCACCGACGCCGACGGCCGGCTGCTCGCCTTCTCGGTGGTGTTCAACAACCACCTGACCTCGTCGGTCAAGGGGTTGGAGGACCAGATCGCCATCGCCCTGGCCAGCTACCGCGAGAGTGACGGCGGGTCGGCTCGGGCCACCCCGCCGGTGGCCCCGGAGGCCCCCCGGGTGCCCGAGGGTCGGGAGTGTTCCTGGGTCAAGCCGATCGTCTGCTGAGCCGGTCCGGCCCGGCTCAGCGCCGCTGCAGCACCACCACCGGGATCTCCCGCTCGGTCTTGCTCTGGTACTCCTCGTAGGCGGGCCAGATCGCGGTCATCGTCGGCCACATCCGGGCCCGCTCGGCCGGCTCGGCGGTGCGCGCCCGCACCTCGAACGTCTCCGGGCCCACCTGCACCCGGGCCTCGGGGTCGTCGAGCAGGTTGAGGTACCAGGAGGGGTGCTGGGGCGCACCGCCCTGGGAGGCGACGACCAGGTAGTCGTCGCCGTCCCGGCCGTAGATCAGGGCGGTGCGGCGCAGTTTGCCGCTGCGCCGGCCCCGGGTGGTCAGCAGCAGGGTGAACACGCCCGGCTGCCACTCGTGCCCCTCCGCGCCGCCGGTGGCGACGTACCGGCGGATGTGGTCGGCGACCCAGCCCTCGGGGCTGTCCAGCACCTGTTCGTCGGTCGGCATCGGCATCTCCGGTGACTCGTGGGCATCGACCCGGACACGCTAACCCGACCCGACGCCCGGAACCGGGTGAACGACTCAGCGCACCGCCGCCGCCTGGAGGTTCACGTTGCCGCAGCTGTTGCGGAAGGTGCCCTCGACCGTCCAGCGGATCAGCAGCTTCTCGCCCCTCGGCACCCGGAACTTGATGACGAACTGGGCGGTGTGCGTGGTGTGCGGGTCCTCCAGCCGCAGGGTGCGGGTCGACCCGCCGGTGGACAGCCGCACGTCCAGCCGCCCCTGGGCCATCCAGATGCCGGCGAACAGGTGCACCGTACGCGGTTCGCCGTCGCCGGCCACGGACAGCGCGAACCCGTTGCCCGCACCGCAGACGAACACCCCGGTGGCGGTGGCGGGGACGACCGGCACCGGTGCCCCGTCACGCCATCCGAACAGCTCGGGGTTGGTGTCGTAGCGGTCGCGGGCGCCCCGGCCGCCCTCGTCCCGGATCTCGCCGGTGCCGCCGCCCTTGCGGATCACGGTCTCCGGCCGGTTGAGCCCCCAGTGCACCCAGTCCCGGGTGCCCAGCGCGGTCAGGTCCACCTCGGCCGGCACGTCGGCCCGGGAGACGCTCAGCGTCGGTGCGGCCGGCGACGAGGACGCCACCGGGGTGGCCGGCGGTGTCGGCGGCACGCTCGGCGGCGGGGTGCGTTCCCGGGGCTGCAGGCCGGGTTCGACGACCCCGGCCTCGGCCGACACACCCACCCCCGCCGCCCCGGTCGGATAACCGGCCGGGGTCGGGGCGCCGGCCGGCAGCACCAGGTCGGGCTCCGACGGGTCCGGGTCCGGGCCCAGATAGGTCACCAGCACCGCGAGGCAGGCCAGGGTGGCCACCGAACCGATCGCCCAGCGGCGGCGTTGCCGACGACGGGCCTCCCGCCGCTGCGCGCTGCGCGTCGTCGGGCCCGGCCCGATCCGCCAGGTCTCTTGGTCGTTCACGCGTGTCCCACTCCCCAGCCCGACGCCCGCGACCGGTCGGGGAGGGGGTTCGGTCGCGGCGTGAGCGTTCTCACGTTTTCATTTCAAGGCCGTGATGCGCCATATGCCAGCGGGAGGGCGTTTCCAGTTTGTTACCAAGTGATCCCGATGGAAAGTTTCCTAATTGTTGGAAAACCGCAGCTCAGGGCTGAAATGGTGGGGAGATCGACAGAGGGCGTTCCGGTCAGCGGATCTCGAAACCCAACGCCTGCGCCAGCACCATCGCCTGCTGCGGGTCGATCACCGCGCCGACCCGCTCGACCGCCGTCGGGTCGAGCGCGGTCAGGTCACTGCCCCGCAGGTCGGCCCGGGTGAACCGTGCCCCGCGCAGCTGGGCGGCCGAGAGGTCCACCCGGGCCAGGGTCGCGCCGGTCAGGTCCGCCCCGGACAGGTCGGCCTCCCGCATCCGTACGTCGCTGAACCGCGCGCCGCGCAGGTCGGCACCGGGCAACCCGACGAACGACCAGTCCCCGCCCGAGACCCGCAGCGGACGCAGCGCGCACCCCTCGAACGTGCTGCCGACCAGCTTGCAGCCGGTGAACTCGGCCTCGAACAGGTTGCACCGGCGGAACCCGCAACGGACGAAGGCCGAGTCGGTGTGCCGGGAGGCGTTGAACGACACCCCGCCGAAGTCGCACCCGGTGAACGAGGCGCCCCGGCTGACCGCCTCGGTCAGGTCGACGTCGGTGAAGACGCAGCGCACGAAGTGCCTGTCGGTCAGCTCCTCGGCGTACCAGTCGGTGTGGCGGAACGTCTCGTCCTCGATGGTCTGCGGCACCGCCCCACCCTAGGTGCGAGCACCGACACCACCACCGCACCTTTCGTCCGACGCGTACCGGCTAGTAGTTTCGGCGGGTGAGCGTGGCACCCAGTACCGACCCGGCCCGTACCGGCTTCGACCCGGCCCGGCTGGCCCGCATCGACGAACACTTCGGCAGGTACGTCGACGACGGGCGGCTGGCCGGTTGGCAGATCGTCGTCACCCGCCGCGGCGAGGTCGCGCACTCCTCGGTCTACGGGATGCGCGACGTGGAGGCCGGCACCCCGGTCGAGCCGGACACCATCTGGCGGATCTACTCGATGACCAAGCCGATCACCTCGGTCGCGGCGATGATGCTGTGGGAGGAGGGCCGGTTCGAGCTGACCGACCCGATCAGCCGCTGGCTGCCCGAGTTCGCCGACGTCCGGGTCTTCGACAAGGGGTCGGCGCTCAAGCCTTACACGGTGCCGGCGGTCGAGCCGATCCGGGTGTGGCACCTGCTCACCCACACCGCCGGGCTGACCTACGGGTTCGCGCAGACCTCGGTGGTCGACGCGCTCTACCGGGCCGCCGGCTACGACCTCGACGTCCCGCCGGGGCTCGACCTGGCCGGGGCGAGCGCCGGGATGGCGAAGCTGCCGCTGCTGTTCCAGCCCGGCACCGGCTGGAACTACGGGGTCTCCACCGACGTGCTGGGTCGGCTGATCGAGGTGGTCTCCGGGCAGGGCCTGGCCGACTTCCTCACCGATCGGATCCTCACCCCGCTGGGCATGACCGACACCCGGTTCTGGGTCGACCCGGCCGACGCCAAGCGGCTCGCCGCCCTGTACATGCCGCACCCGGGCACCGGCCGGGCGGTCCGCGCCGACCAGCTCGGTGCCGCCGCGCTGACCCGCCCGCGGTGCTTCTCCGGCGGGGGCGGGCTGGTCTCCACCGCCGCCGACTACCACCGGTTCACCCAACTGCTGCTGCGCGGCGGCGAGCTGGACGGCGTACGCCTGCTCGGGCCCCGCACGGTGCGCTACATGACCCGCAACCACCTGCCCGGCGGTGGCGACCTGGCGTCGCTGCAGCCGCAGGGGTTCGCCGAGACGGTGCTGGACGGCATCGGTTTCGGCCTGGGCTTCGCCGTGGTGCAGGACCCGGTGCCGGCCAAGGTGCCGAGCAGCGTCGGCGAGTACTACTGGGGCGGGCTGGCCAGCACCGCGTTCTGGGTCGACCCGGCCGAGGAGATCACCGCCCTGCTGTTCACCCAGCTGATGCCGTCGAGCACCTACCCGCTGCGCTCCCAGCTCCGCCAGCTCGTCTACGCCGCCCTGGTCGGCTGAGCCGGCGGGCCGCCACCACCGGGGCGACGGCCCGGTCGCGGCTCAGAGCAGGTGCTGGACGCGGGTGGCCCGCACGGTCGCCGGGCCACCGGCCGACAGGCCGGAGACGAGGTACGCCCGCACGGTGCCGTCCGGGCGCACGGCCCACAGGTCGGGGACGCCGTCGGCGTTCAGGTCGGCGACCGAGATCGTGGTGATCGTCGTGGCGGTGTTCCAGTTGCTGGCGACGTGGTACTGGGTGTGGGTCAGCGAGCCGGTGCCGTCACCGTTGTCGACCAGGGTGACCCCGGTCCAGAGGAAGAGGTCGCCGGTGGCCGCGTTGCGCAGGTACATCGCCACCCCGGTGGCCGTCTCGGTGCTGGCGACGGTCCAGTTCTGCCAGTCCGTTCCCCCGGTCGGCGTGGCGTCGGCGAGCGCCACCCGGAAGAGATAGCCGCCGGGCATGCCGAGGTTGGGGTGGTAGACCAGCCGGTGGCCGTTGGTGGCGTCGCCGGTGACCGAGATCAGATCCGGGTACTCCGGGTTGACGCCGTCGGCCCCGTAGGCGTTGGCCACCTGGAGCGGCGTGTTGCCGTTGTCGTCGACGAGCTGATCGCTGAAGACGGACATCTGGTTGCCGCTGAGGTTCGGGTCGAGCATGGTGCCGTCACCGGCGCCCCGGATGATGCTGGCGTTCCCGGCAGCGGGGCCGCCGGGGTAGTAGGCGAGGAAGTCCTGCCGGTCGCCGCCGAAGAAGCGCCCCGTGATCACCTGCGCCCCGTCGAACTCGGCGGGCGCGTTGGTGCCGCCGACGCCGTTGCCGAGCAACCCGATGTTGTCGGCCGGCGTGTGCACCCGGCCGGTGCCGACGCCGGTGCGGCGCGAGGTCAGACCGGTCGCGGACCAGACGCCGGAGGCGAGGCCGGCGGTGCCGCCGACGGTGACCAGGTCCGGCACGCCGTCGCCGTCGATGTCCCGGTCGACCGGGCCGACGACCGCCGGCGTCGGGTGCCGGTCGGCCGGGGCGGCCAGGGCGGGCGCGGCCGGCACGGTCGCGGCGAGGGCGAGGGCCGCCGGAGCGCTCCAGGCGAGCAACCGGCGTGGTACGGAAAGGACGGCCATGGTGTTTCCCCCGTGGTCGATGGATCAGAATCAGACCGACCGTAGTGGATGTCCGCCACGCTCCCCCGTACCGGCCGGATCGTCCGTTACACCACCGCGACGGCGACCCGCTGCCTAGCCTGGACGGCATGGGCAACGTGGTGGTGTACGGCGCCGGGGGCACCGCAGGCTCACGGATCGCCACCGAGGCGGCCGGCCGGGGACACCGGGTCACCGCGGCGGTCCGCCGTCCGGAGGCGGTCACCTGGCTGCCGGCCGGGGTACGCGTGGTGACCGGGGACGTGACCTCGGCGCGTAGCGTCGCCGAGTTGGCCCCGGAGGCCGACGTGGTCGTGGTGGCGGTCGGCGGCGGTGACCGGGCGCTGTGGCGTACGGCGGCGGAGAACCTGGTCACCGTCCTGCGGGACCTGCCCGATCCGCCCCGGGTGATCCACGTCGGCGGCGGGGCGACCCTGCTGACCGCGCGGGACACCCCGTTCCTCGACGAGCCGGACTTCCCCGACGAATACCGGGAGGCGGCGCTCGGGCAGGCCGACGCCCTGGCCCTGTACCGCTCCTCGGCCGACGGGGTGACCTGGACGTACGTCTCGCCGCCGCCGGTGGAGTTCCACCCCGGCGAGCGGACCGGCCGCTACCGCACCGGCACCGAACACCCGGTCACCGACGGGCAGGGCCGCTCGGTGCTCAGCTACGAGGACCTGGCGGTGGCGATCGTGGACGAGATCGAGGAGCCCCGCTTCGAGAACATGCGCTTCACGGCGGCGTACTGAACCGGGCGGCGCGGCGGCTTGCGTCGTACCGGAGCGGGTCAGTCGGCGAGGCGGGCCGGGAAGCCGCCGGTGGCGATCGGGCCCCAGCCCTCGACGGTGATCCGGATCAGCGACTTGCCCTGCGCCACCATGGCCGCCCGGTACTCGTCCCAGTCGGGGTGCTCGCCGGCGATGCTGCGGAAGTACTCCACCAGCGGGTCCAGCGCCTCGGGCAGGTCGAGCACCTCGGCCACGCCGTCGACCTGCACCCACGGGCCGTCCCAGTCGTCGGAGAGCACGCAGGCGGAGACCCGGGGGTCACGCCGGATGTTGGCGACCTTGGCCCGTTGCGGGTAGGTGGAGATCACCAGGCGTCCGGCGGCGTCCACGCCGCAGGCGACCGGGGAGGACTGCGGCCGGCCGTCGGCGCGGGTGGTCATCAGCAGGACCCGGTGCCGGGGCCGGACGAAGTCGAGCAGGGCGTCCCGGTCGACCCGGGTGTTGGTTGCGACGCTGCGTGCCATCCCCCGGTTCTACCAGGTCCGGCGGGCGTCAGCCGGACCGGCCGCCGACCCGGCCCGGCTGGGCGGGGACCCGGGGCCGGGCGGCGGGCCGCCAGGCGCGGCCGTTGGCGTAGATCACCCGGAAGCCGAGGTACGCCGCGAGCGGCGCCCAGTGCGCCGAACCCATCCGCAGCTCGGCGGCGTTGTGCCGCTGGCCGTTGGCGAGCACGTCGAGCAGCACCGTCTCGAAGGCGGCCGACTCGACCCAGTCGACCTCACGGGTGAAGCCGCAGATCAGGGCCGCGCCGGTGACGTCGAGGAAGTCGCGCAGGGTGGTGTCGGAGGCGCGCAGCACCGAGCAGCTGCCGAAGTAGAGCCGCCGGCCCTCGCCCCGGCCCGCCATCCGCTCGGCGACGTCGGACAGCTCGACGGAGTCCCAGTCGGTGAGGCAGAGCCGGCTGGGTTCACCGTGCATGGCGAAGAAGCCGACCCGGTGGTCGGAGTACTGCTTGAGCAACCACCGGTCGAGGAAGTAGAACAGCTCGTCGCGGGTGGCGGCGTCCTTGTGGATGTAGCGGATGCGACCGAGCCGTTCGAGCAGGTCGAGGGTGGGCAGCACGGACCCGCGCTCGTTGAGGTCGCGGTGCCACTGCCCCTCGACACAGAAGACCCCGCCCCGCGCCACCGCGTCACCTCCCCGTCTCCGCCGGGTCGACGTTACCGGGTCCGGGTGACGGACCGACGTCACCCTCGGTGCCCGGCTGATCCGTTTCAGGACACTTCGCCGGTGTCGGAATTGGCGTCCCCCCCGTCACCGACTGGCACCTACTGCCCGAATCCCCATTCATCGCCATTCACAGGCAATACCCAGCTATCACCGACTGTGAGGACGATTCCTCTTTATTGCCGCGAATCAGCCAGGTAGCTGTCAGGGTGGAAGTTGCAGGACGTCCCGGGCGATGCCCTGTTCACCACCCCATTCACTTCCAATCGGGAGGACTTCTGTGCGCCAGAACACTGTGAAGCGGGCACTCGTCGCGTTCGCCCTGGCTCTGCCGGGAGCCGCGATCGCCACGGTGGCCGCCGCGCCAGCGGCCCACGCCGACGGCTGCTACACCTGGAAACGCGACCTCTACCAGGGGCGCTCCGGAGACGACGTCCGCCAGTTGCAGATCCGGGTCGCCGGCTGGGCGGCCCGCGGGGGGACCGTCCGGATCGACGGCGACTTCGGCCCCGAGACCGCCGCCGCGGTCAAGCGCTTCCAGACCGCGTACGGGCTGCGCAGCGACGGCATCGCCGGCAAGCAGACCTTCAGCAAGCTCTACCAGTTGCAGGACAACGACTGCACGCCGGCGCACTTCAGCTACCGGGAGCTGGACGGCGGCTGCGGCAAGGGCGGCTGGAGCGGTGGTCCGCTCTCCGCCACCGAGACCAAGGCCAACGCGGTGCGCACCATGTGGAAACTGGAGGCGCTACGGCGTGGGCTGGGTGACAAGCCGCTCAACGTCACCAGCGGGTTCCGGGACGAAAGCTGCAACAAGCAGGTCGGTGGGGCGTCGAACAGCCAGCACCTCTACGGCAACGCCGCCGACGTGACCTCGCAGACCAGGTCGCTCTGCGAGATCGCCCGCGCCTCCCGCGACCACGGGTTCAGCGGCATCTACGGCCCCGGCTACCCGGGGCACGACGACCACGTCCACGTGGACTCCCGACGGGAGAACAACCGGGACAACACCACGAACCGCACCAGCTGGGCGGCCCCGGACTGCGGCGTCAGCCGCTGACCGACGCGACGGCCGACGCCCGCCCCGCCCCCCGGGATCACCCGGGGCGGGGCGGC